>DKOI01000057.1 GCA_002469885.1 Legionellales bacterium UBA7366
CGAATCCCGTCCACTCCGCCATATAAACAAATAAGCCGCTGTCTTGCAAAGCAAGACAGCGGCTTTTTTGTTTATAGCTACGTAGACAGAATTCGAACCTGCGACGTATCTCGGGGTCTGACCCCTCAATC
The DNA here is from genome assembly GCA_002469885.1 of Legionellales bacterium UBA7366. Classification (GTDB taxonomy): domain Bacteria; phylum Pseudomonadota; class Gammaproteobacteria; order UBA7366; family UBA7366; genus UBA7366. The sequence goes on from DKOI01000057.1 coordinate 132, forward strand.
GGATCTGCTTGTTTGGTTTGAATGTTAGGTGGGGTCTGATTGAACCTACCCCAATTTGACACACACTCTTAAAAGGGGTCAAGTATTCTTTCCACCTTTTAACTTACACGCTTTGCATAACTAAGGTATGAATGATGGAAAGAATACTTGACCCCTTTCACTAGTGACTTGCAATAAGGTTATGGTGTGCTTTGATTTTGATCAGTAACTTTGGTGCAGTGGACTTTCCTCTCTCGGAAAGGTGTTAAACTATTAGTGCCATAGAGGAGGCGGAAACTGAGATGGGAGGTAGGTAAGGTTTTGCTGAAAAATAGAAGCTCAGGATGGCTGTTGATACCGGTAGTTTTCCTCTCAATAATATACGTAGTCTTTCTGGCCGTGATTGCTCCTCGTTTGTTTGGACACCTTAGCTTGCCATTTGTAGGCACAAAAACTACAGGCGTTGTGACGAGTGTGGAATATCCACGGTACAAGCATTCAAATCACGTATTCTTTAGCTATGAGTTTCGTGATTCTACTGGAAAGCAGTTTCATAGTCTTGGCGATGGAGGGGTGCTGCTTGTTGGTCGCCTCGTTGAGGCTGAGAAAGTTAATATTATTTATGATGCAACTGATCCTCGTATTAACTCTCTAGTATCACAACAGTGGAATGTCTTCTTGTGGCCATTGCTTCTGTCCGTGGCGCTTTTACTTTATGTTGCTTTCGGAAAAAAATAGATGAGAAACCTGGCTGCTGTACAGGAATCCAGAGTCAATAAATACAGGAAGATGAAGGAGCGCCCTCCAGCTACTATTTCGCTAAGCTCGGAGGATGCTAAAGCGCGTAATCGTAATCAAAAATTCTCTGCATTATGTCTCCTGTCGCTGTCAGGCTTTTTTTTATATTCTTATATTGGGAGAGTTAAGCTGATAAAGGTAGATGATTTTTTAGATTATTTTCAACAAGGCTTTGTATTTTCTGCTGAAAGCGTATTTTTTCTCATGAGTTTGCTATGCCTGATTTTTTCACTTTATCTGTTTTGTAGCATTATGCTCAGAGAGCATTTAAGGAAACATTTATGCGCAACAGGTAAGGCGGCTCAGGCAACTGTTATTGAGGCGCGTTGTAAAACGCTATTAACTTCTAAATTTGGGAATGAGGCACGGATTACTCTATTTTATCGTTTTACGGATTCCCTTGGTAAGTCACATAAAGGTAAAACAAAAGGTTTTCTACGTGGAGGTGAGTTTGATATAAAAGAGGGTGATACAATTACCGTCTATTATGATCAGAGAAATCCTGAGAAAAATATTTGGGAGGGCGGGTGAGTAAAAAGTGGAAAAGGAGTGGAAAAGGGGTCGGAAAAGGGGTCAAGTATTCTTTCCGCCATTTTACACGCCTCGAATAACTAAGGTATGAATGATGGAAAGAATGCTTGACCCCTTTCATTTTTCAGGCGCCAGGCCATCTTCATCTACAAACAGCACCTCTCTGCGTTGTAGGTTGCAAAAGGTTAAGGAAGAGAATCTCAATAACTCGGAATTAAAGATAAAGTAAGGCGTTAGATGGTTTTATTTACAAATCAATAGATAAGGGTTTATCTGGGTTATAGTGTCTGATTCCGCGCGACAGATCCCGCGTAGGGGGCTGACTCCGCAGTCGGGTCATCTGGTTTGGTTTGACTGTGGGGTGAGCTCTGGCCTCGTTTGGCTGGTTGACGAAAAGAGCTACTTCATTGTATCCTTAATACTCAGGGCCTCGAAACTGAGCAGAAGCTAAGGAATCTATAATGGCGACTCATCAAAGCACACCAGAAAAAAGCTATACAGTATTACCACCCAGTAATTATTTAAAAGTCGCCAAATACATGCTTATCTTCACCTTGTGTGCTGCGATGCTTATAGGGTTTGGCTCTTTGCAGCCAGACAACTTGCCGCTTACCTTTAATAATATAACCTTGAGAATTTCCGGAGAATCGACAGAGGCAACTATTAGCCGAGCATGGCGAGATTCGAGAGAGCCACAAAACGCAAAAAATAAATTTTATCACGTTAAATATGACTTCATTACAAACGCTGGAGATACTTATTCAGGAAAAAGTTTTCTTGATAGGAAAAAATCAAAACGCTATTCAGCAGGAGAAACAATTAAAGTTTTATATGACCCCAAGAACCCAAGCAACAGCGTTGTCTTCAAGTTTTCAGATAATGCCTTCATTATTATGTTTTTCACAGGGCTTTTATTCTTATGTATTTTAATCGCAGTAGTATTCATCTTTAAATCAACAATAGCCAGGCGCGCACTTAATAAACTTAAAAGCGCCCGTTGCAGCAAAGTAGAAGCGAAAATCTATAAGGTAGAGCTTGCTAGTGTATCCGGCTTGAATAGCATGAATAAGGGAGATGAGGCAAGCGAGCTAGAACACAATGAGCTAATGATTTATTACCAATTTAACGACCCCAGGGGCCAGAAATACAAAGGCAATGCCATGCTGTCGAGCTTTTCAAGCGTCCCCCCTTTAGAAAAGGGAGATAGTATACTCGTTCGGTATGACAACAATAATCCTAACATTAACGCCTTGGATGAGGCTTTTTAAGGTTGATGGGGCTAGGCGCCTTAATTTTTATAGTTAACCAATTAAGCCCTTCCTTCAGATGCAACGGTAGCTCAAAGACCTTATTGCAATACGCCCGTGTTCACGTTTTCGCTATCCTTAGTATTGTTATAAAAAGAATTGATGTATAATGAATGCTTTCCAATAATTAATGCGCAATAAGCTGGGGTGATTTATTTGATTATCACCCTAGCGTTGTGTATTCCATTTCCCCGTTGAGAGGTGAAAATTGACAAAATCATTAGAGGTGCTACAGCAGGTCTTCGGGTTCGAAGACTTTCGATCTCTACAGAAAAAAATCATTAACAGCATTATATCTGGCGAAGATAATTTTGTGCTAATGCCAACGGGCGGTGGTAAATCACTTTGCTACCAAATACCGTCTTTGGTGCGTGAAGGAGTAGGTATTATTGTTTCACCGCTTATTTCATTAATGCAAGATCAGGTGCAAGCTTTAAAAGCGAATGGTGTTTCTGCTGCTTTTTACAATTCATCACTTAATGAAGAAGATTCGAGAGCTATTCTCAGCAAGCTCCATAATAACGCGCTTGATTTGCTCTATATAGCGCCCGAACGATTAATGTCGGGCAGTTTTTTGGCGCGCCTTGAGGGTATTGATATCAGCCTATTTGCGATTGATGAAGCGCATTGCGTTTCTCAATGGGGGCATGATTTTCGCGCGGCATATCTAGGGCTTGGTAAGTTGCGCGAACTGTTCCCTGATATTCCCATTATTGCGTTAACCGCAACAGCAGACAAGCAAACGCGTCAAGATGTCATAAATAATTTAAACATACGCAAAGCGCATGTCAATGTCGCGAGCTTTGATCGACCTAATATTAGCTATACTATAGTCGAAAAACAGAAGCCTTTTAATCAACTCGCTGAGTTTCTTAAATCCAGAAAAAACGCACACGGTATTATTTATTGCTTAAGCCGGAAGCGTGTTGAGGAGCTTGCCACTAAGTTAGAAAAGCATGGCTATAATGCTAGGCCTTATCATGCGGGGTTAAGCACGCAACAAAGGTCTAGTAACCAGAAAGCGTTTCAACAAGATGACGTAAACATTATTGTCGCAACGGTTGCCTTTGGGATGGGGATTGACAAGCCTAACGTGCGATTTGTTGTGCATTATGATCTTCCTAAAAACATTGAAGCATATTATCAAGAAACAGGCCGAGCGGGTCGCGATGGCTTGGCTTCTGATGCGTTGATACTTTATGGACTGCAAGACAGGGTGGTTATTAGCCGTTTAATTGAGAACAATGAAGATGAAAAGCAAAAAAGAATAGAATTACACAAGTTAAGCTGCATGATTGATTTAGCGGAGGCTAGCACATGCCGTCGACGCGTATTGTTAAATTATTTTAATGAATCATTAGACGGGGAGTGTGGCAACTGTGATGTTTGTTTAAACCCTCCAGAGACCTATAATGCAATTGTACACGCCCAAAAAGCATTATCGTGTGTATATCGTGTGAATCAATCTTTTGGTATCAACTATATAATTGATATATTGCATGGAAAAGATAATGCGCGCATTAAAAGTCTAGCCCATGAAAAATTATCAACATACGGTATAGGCGCTGATACTACGAGAGAAGAATGGCATAGCATCTTTCGTCAATTGATTCACTTAGGTTATCTCGAGCAAGATATCGCTAATTATTCTATTTTAAAATTAACATCACGAGCAAAATCAATTCTACGTGCTGATGAGACCTTAATGCTCGCTAAGGCACGTATTAAAGTGAGTGGAGGGGGTTCTTCAAAATCAAAGGGATTGGCTGCGAGCACCGTTAACTACGATAAAGACTTATTTGAAAAACTGCGACTTTTACGAAAAACGTTAGCAAAAAAAGCAGGTATTCCTCCCTTCATGATTTTTAGCGACGCATCGTTAATTGAAATCGCAGCTACACTCCCTGGAACCGAAGCCGAATTTCTAAGCGTTAATGGTGTGGGTCAGAAAAAATTAACGAGTTATGGCCGTATTTTTATTGAAGCAATCAGAGAGCATCAAGAGTGTGTGATTGCTTGATTTAAAGGAAGTGTGGAGAGAACAGAAGGGGCTGACCTCATCTTGTCTGCCCCAATCTCCTGTAAAGCGTTATTCGCCGCCAGTCGTCGTGAGATTGATTTCACGAACACACACGTTGTCAGGCAGTTGGTAGATAAAATACATGGATTCAACGATATATTTTGCATCCATATAGCCACCGCCAGCGTCGACTCTTTCTTCATACTCAAAAACTGTTTTGGGGTCATTGTCGCGTCGTAACAGATTTGTCTTGGTGGCACCTGGTGCTATCGTGGATACGCAAATACCAAACCCCCCGGCTTCTTTGCGCAACTGATCTGAAATGGCATGCACAGCATGTTTTGTTGCAACATAAACGCCATGGTTATCAAATATTTTCCTTCCGGCCATGGAGCTCATATTAAAAATGTGTCCCCGTTTTTGTTTAAGCATGCGAGGGTAAGTGGCATAAATTCCATTGAGTGCACCTTTCACATTAGTATCGACTAGGCGATCCCAATCGACAGGGTCTTGGGTTGCAAATTCACCTAGCGGCATAATACCTGCGATATTAAAAAAAGCATCAACGGGCAAACCAAAATGTTCTTCAGCTTCATCAACCGCTTTGACAAAATCATCACGATTGCGAACATCGAGCGTGCGCTTAAAAAAGTTTGGTTTATTCACATCATTAATCTGAGACATATCGATATCGAATAATGCTACCTTATAGCCTTTATCAGCAAAGAAAATGGCTGTCTCACGCCCTATGCCGGACGCTGCGCCTGTCACGACAATAAGCTTGTTCACAGGTTCAGCCTCTGTTGCTAATCCGTTATTCGCCTCGTGTCGGGTGTATGCAGCATGCAGAGTTGCTTCATCAATAACGTGGCCTTTCATTGCTTGCAGTACTTCCTGGCGATCAGGTGCCGTGTCGAAGTTTAGTGATGTATCAAGTGCGTATAGTTTGAATTCGTAAACGCGTTTGCCTGTAGGAGGGCAAGGTCCATCATAGTTAGCATTTTTGCGTCCATTTAACCCTTCCGCATTATTCATGGATATGTTTGTAGGAAGGTTGTTCATTGAAGAGGGGATGTCGAAAATTACCCAGTGATCCCAATATCCAGCGGGAATATCATTCGCGTTTGGGTCAATCATGGTGAGCACTAGTGAGTCTGTGCCCTTAGGTGCGCCCGTCCAGCTAAGTGGTGGAGAAATGTTTTCACTATCGCAGGTATATTCAGTAGGAATGACGCCATTGTTGTTAAATGCGGCGCTTGAGAGCGTCATTTTAGCAAAGGCAGTATTAAATAAGCATAAAAGTATCATGGTAGAAAGTAGAATTCTTTTTATATTGATAGAACCTTTGTTGGACAGAAAGTGTTTGGCTTGAGTTTGTTAAAATAACCTTTTCAGGTGCGAGGGTCAAATTGTCTAATATTCCATCTGCTGTATAATTGCTTTGTTTTTAGACTGTTAAGTTTCTGCAGAAAAGAGAAAAGGGGTCAAGTATTCTTTTAACCTTTTAACTTACGCGCCTCGCATAACTAAGGTATGAATGATGGAAAGAATACTTGACCCCTTTGTTGCTATTCAGACATTTTGACGTAGAGTGCTGCGCCAAGCGCCCAGTCAAGATCGGCACCGTCAATTTTACTTAATACACGAATCGATTTAGTGCCGGAGAATTGATAACCCTGCGTCAAGACTGCAGACATATAGGATGCACTGAAGCAATACATTGGCAAATAGCTATCATCAGGGTGAACATCTTGTAGTTGAGGCCACGGAGTATGGCAAAATTGAAACGCAGCTGAGGATAACTGTTGAGGTGTCATAACATCAGCTATTCCAAGTGCGCTAGCCGTATAAAAATAACCTGATGTTGCTATAAACTGCATGGATGATGGGATGCTATTCTGGGCAACGCTAACATGGTGAACGCCATTGATAAGAGCGGAGGTGTCAATCGAGCACTGCGGTGCATTACCCGTTCCAAGTTGTCCACTTGGTAATGGGTAGCTTAGAGGATAACAGTTTTTATCATTCATATACTGTTCTCGCGCATGCTCTTGTCCCATCCCCAAGAAGCTTTGACTATTAACCTCAAGCGACACGTCGCCTAGGTTAAGTGACAAGGTTTCATTGCCATTAGGAAGCTCATAAGCAACTTGTGTGGAAGCGCCGCCCATATCAAGCATGCCAACTGTTTGCCCTGGCTGTAATGTTCCATTAAGGTAATTAAGGGCAAGCCAACCATAAATCCCTTCCCATTGGCCGGGCATGGTGCCTACTTGTTTAACCTGAAATTGTGTATCGTTTCGAAGATAGGTTGTAATTGCCGAATAGATCGCTTCTTGCTGTAATGGTGAAACCAACCGCATTCCGGCTGTTGCCATCAAATAAATAGGTATATGTTTTTCATCGTCAGGTAAATTATCATAGTCGATCAAGTCGGCTATAGAGTGTGCAGCCGCTTCAGGATCCTTCGCAAAGCTTGACAGACCAGGCTTAACTTTTTTGCTACTAAGCTGTGTGATGTCAGGCCATTTGGAGTCACCGGATGTCTCGTATTGGTAAAAATACAACCTTGAACCCGTGCTGCCAGCGTCAATAATCGCAATATTTTCAGCATAGACAGAAGACGAAAATAATAGAAACGACAAAGACAATATAAGAAATTTGCGCATTACCTAGTCCACCCTAATTTGTTATAAATAATTTGATTGGCATTATATCAGATGCGTGCGCATTGCGCCTTCTTAGCTTTGCTGTAATAGTATGCAAATTGCGCTTAAAGGAAAGGGGTCAAGTACGGTAGGCTCCCCACAAGGGAAAGAAAGGGAAGGGGGTCAAAGGGAAGAAGGGAAGGGGGGCAAGTATTCTTTCAGCCTTTTAACTTACGCGCCTCGCCTAACTAAGGTATGAATGATGGAAAGAATACTTGACCCCTTAATTTCTATTTCGGTGCCAAGGCTAGAGATTAGACTTTTAATTCTTAATCTCTAGCTCCAATAACTTTCTGTGGACCCCTTCCTGTCTCGCAGGTTGATCAGCTTGTTGCGCCAGGGCGCATGCCAGCGCTATCTTTGGCTTTCGCAGGTTCGGCGTCTAAGCGCTCAAGTTCAGCTGTTATTAAGCTTGCCACTTCACTAGCCTGTAAGCGTTTCGCACCTTTGATTCTGACGAGTGTTGTTTCAAAATCACTGTAAAGATTTGCCCAGCATCCTTCGATGATTGACTTAATGGCGGGGTTACAGCTTTCTGAAGTTGACGGCCTAAACAAGGGGTTTTTCCAATAGGTTTGCCAAACAAGATTATCGCTATCAGGAAGCACCTTTTTGCCACTGCCAAATATCGGAGCACCATGATGTGCAACACGCCAAGCCAGTAGTGCAAAGCTATACATGTCGCTTTCCATTGTTGCTCTCATCTCTCTATCTAATACAATCTCGGGTGCTTGCCAACTGGTTTGTCCTCGCTCTTTCCTGATTGTTGTCGTTTTGCCTTTGCGTTCTTTTTCCTCTGCTTCTTTTGCTTGCACGCTAATGCCGAAATCTGCCAGCTTGACTTCATAGCCACCTTTTTTCATCAAAATTAAAACATTAGAGTCTTTAATGTCTTTGTGCGTAATTTTCTGAGCATGCAGTGCTTCCAGCGCTTGTGCGATACTTTGCAACACTTTGAGTTGTTCCTTTAAGGTGAATTTTCCACTATCTCCTTGTGCGTATAGTATGTCCAGAAACTCACCCAGTGTGGAGTGCGCTCTTTCCATTAAAATTGAATACGTTTGACGTTGAGATTTTTTATTCCTTGACGCTGAAATTCCGAAGAGTTTTATGAGCTTTGAGGACTCAACTGTTCTCATGGTTTTAATTTCGTTATGGAAGAGTGAGGATGTTATGTGTTTTGTGATGCTGTCTCTAGGAAATGTTTTAATCGCAACAGGCACTTGCTGTCCTGTGAGAGCGTTTAGCATTGTTCCAGCATAGACAGTCACGTTCAATGAGCCTTTGCCTAACGTAACATCTTCTCCTTGTTTGTTTTTATCTCTACTCCAAAGGTGTCGCGCAATAATCGCTTCCTCTAGCTCGCCCCGATTGTAGTGTCGCAAGTCTTCTGAGTCATCATCACTTTCATAACCACGCTTTTTTTCCATTTCAGCTTGTTTTTTAATGTGGTCTCTGATGTCTTTTTGTTTTTTGGCTGATTCCAAGTATCGTTCTATTTTTTGGAGGTTCTTCAGTTGGTCGCCTAGAGATGAAAAAGGGTGACCTAGTTCTTTTATTAATATCTGACCTACGATGCAGTGGCCCTCGTACGCACCTAAGCTTTTAGCAGATGCATCAGTACAAAATCTTGTGCTCAATCTTGAGGTTGGATCGGAATAGAACGATTCAGAATTTACATTCGCTTGAATAACAGTTCTTAGGTTTTGGTATATTTGCTTTTTTGATAATAAACTATCATCCCAAGTGTCATCCTTTTCGCCAAATATCAATCTCAAGGATATGAGTTGTAATCGAATTTTCTCCAGTTTGTCGCACTGGCTAGAGAGAGCCCGACCTTCGATGCTTTCTTTGTTTTCTAGCTTTAATAGCAGTGCATCACTTGCGGCCGTTCTTCGGTTGTCTAGCTTGAGTTTTAGCTCATCTGCAATCGCATTAATCATTGTAAGATCTGTTAATGGCGGGTTGGGCCCGTTCGTTCTAGTGAGCGTAACAGTTAAATTACGCTCCTTTATCCAGTAGACATTGCTGTCGCCCCCGTAACGAGTAGTTTCGTACCCATTAACTATCCTTTGAGGGGACACTGATGTAACTCTATTCCTGTGGTGTCTCTCGTAAACAGTGCCTGCATCCAAGTTTACATTTGAAGCGACTTCCCCAACACGCCTTTTTGAGCCATCGGTGGTTATAAAATATAGCGGTAAAACGATGTGGAGATGGTTATAGACGTTGCACCAACGCGCATTCGACCAGAAAGCATCGTTGCGAAAGTGGCTGTTAGTTTTTTGTGTGGTTTTATTCATGTCAGGGGTTTGACTGAGTTCAAAACGTCCAAGCCCCTCTCTGACGGCGATTTCATATATCTGCGGAAAGCGAAATTCGCCATAACCACCAGTGGTATTCGAAAAGCCGAAATAAACAAATCCGCCTCCACGAGTTTCTATTTTTGGGATTACTGAATGAGCTTTAAATTCTGCATGTAAAGACGTTGCCAACAAGGTATCTATGTCGACAACAGAGGCAATGTATTGGGAGGTCAATGAATCAGTAAGAGTTCTTTTTGATATCGATTCAACAGCACTTAGCAAATATTCGCCTTTCGCAGAAATTTCTTTTGTTGCATCAGTCAGGTAGTCAAGGTTTTTTCTAAAAAGTTCAACATCCTTTGTTTCAAGTAAAATGAGGGCTTGAATAAAACTGTTGGTTGCCATTAACCACACATCGGGGTTTGCTATGTTGTTAAAAGAGGGTGCAACGGGGAAAAGTGCAGGTGCGCTTAGGTAGAGGGAGGCTAGGGTGTATCCAAAAATTCGCCTGGGCTCATACGTTGACAGGACCTCGAGTTCTTGCTGTGGGTCAATAACAAGCTTATCCCCTTTTTTTTCAGTAAAGTGCAGTCCGTTGAGGGCGCGTTGACTTGATGTATTTACGGCGTATTGATGAAGCCTTGCTATATCTTTTAAGTTTCCAAACAGTTGTTTGTTTTTAACGTTAAAACTCAATTTTACAAGCTCATCTAGGATGAGTGTGTCACCCGTTTCCTGGCTTGCTCGATATTGGTTTCCTAAGGAGATTTTCATTGCTTCCAAAGCTCTGACCATTCGGTTGGTGTTTTCTATATTGCTGGCTAAGATATCTATATGCATTCGGTCAAGCTTGTCGCCAACAGCAAGCAATAATTTAATGCAACGGTCTTGCTTTCGATTAATTTTTTCAACAGCGCATTGTACTGCGTGTAGTTCTTGACGAAGCTGATTAAAGGCTTCATCAATTTTCGAGCCGCCATCGTCCAATATAAGTCCGATTATCGCTCCTGCCGCGTAAGCAGTCAATACGTAGGGCGCCAGCGGTCCTGACATTAATGCAGATGTCGAGGCTGCAAGAGCTGAGGTTGTTAGCGCGACATCAAGTGCTGTCGAGGCGAATTTTGCAAAATCTTTTGCGGTTTCGTTGTCGCTGGACGCAGCAATTTTATACATAGTGTTGACGGCTGATCGGCCTAAGATTCCAAGATCACGGAGTTGTTCCCGATCTTTCTGTTTGCTCTCTTGAGTGATGGCCGGAGCTTTTTCGAGTTTTTCAGCATAGCCTGTAAACATCGATGAGAAAACAGTCTGCTCCTCTTTTTCTAGGCCTCTATAAAACGTTTGGAAATTTTCTCCCTTTGAGATATCAATGAGTTGTTTGATTTGTTCATCTTTCTTTACGGTTGGTTCTGGGCCTGACATGTTGTTTTCCTTGTTGTTATTTTTGCCTAATGTACCACCATTTACATTAATGTCAATATTATTTATCGTATTTTACGATGGCAACATTGATCTCTAGGCTATCAAGATGCCTTTGAGTTCAATTTGCTCCCCATTCAGCTTGAAAAGGCTTGAAGCTGTTCAGTGAAAAACATACAATCATGAGCAATATGAGCGGGCAATGTTGAGCGTAATATACTGTTTATTACGTTAATTTTGCCCTTGACGTTTTTTCAAAGACTTATCCGTTAACGCAGGTCAATAATAATAAGATGAAGCATAGAGGCAAGCCTGTTTGTCAGGTTGATGATCTAAATATTCAAGATGGCAGTGTGAGTGTTCGTTTCTTAGCGCTACACAATACGGTCAAATTTTCATTGAGTGAATTGGCGCAAGATCACCACGTTATTGATGGCTTGCCAAAAAAACAAAGTGCCTGGTTGGGTTACAACTGTGGCAAGCACTCTAAGAGCTGTTGTACGGATTTGTCTCAAATCAACAGCGCGATGGGCGATGCTTACCATTTGTATTCAATAGATAGGACTGGCTATCTATATTATATTGATGTTGAAACAAAAAAGACTATTAAACATTATCCGAAAACTGTTCTAACAACAAACGCACTGATAAATCGCTTTTCTAATCGACAAATATTTTATATAGGGTATCTACATGGTATCTCCACTTCTAGAGAATAGCAGCATGGTGACGGCTGTTTATCGTTATATTCGAAAATTATTTACAGTACGTTTACGTGAAAATATCGACGGACATCTTAAGTATTACTTTGTGCTGGTAACGTGCTATGCAGGTGTTTTTTTAGGCTCACAGATATCGTCTATTAAGTTGGTGTCAGTGTATGGGCTGACAATGACGGGTAGTTTTTTTGTCTGCCCAACGCTGTATATTTTTATTAGCGTTATATCTGAGGTTTACGGATACAAGAATGCAAGACTGGCTGTTTGGTGCGGTTTTTTATTGAGTGCTATATTTATTTTTATCGTTAACATTGTGGGTTTAATGCCAGCATCGCCAGTCTGGACGGAGGGTGAGGCTTATAACACTGTGCTGATCCTTGGTACTCGAAGTGTTGCGGCGTCGTTTGTCTCAACATTCCTGACAGATTTTATTGCCATCTATATGATGGCTAGAAATCGATTGAGGTTTTTAGGGCGATCATTGCCGCAACGAATTTTTAAAGCAACCCTGGCTGCAGTGTTGATTGAAATTATTTCTTATATTGGTTTGGCGTATTATGGTGTTATATCAAATGAGGCGCTTTTAGTTCTGATGTTTTTTGAATACATTAAAAAAATACTGCTTGTTTTGTTATTCTTTCCTATTATTTTATACGGTGTATATGTGTTTAAGCGACTGGAAGGAATCGATGTATTTGACTTTGAAACGGATTTCAATCCGTTTAAGCTTGATAATGTCTATGATTTAGAAGGTTTTCGAATAAGTGAAAATTCAAATTAGTACATAAGAGCGCATTAAGTTGCTCTTGCGTCGATAATTGTAAACACAACGGTGCCAATAATCTGGTGCTCTTTTTTGTTGAAATAAAGTGGCGGTGAGCTGGCGGTCACCGAGAACAGTGTCCATGTCGGTGGGTCAATGCTCAGCTCTCTCATTGTTACTTCATTTTGGGCTCTAAGCTTCACTAGGACCATATCGTTATCACGCGGGGTTTCTGTTGGGTCAATTATGAATATAGCTGTTTCTGGGAATCGTGGGGAGAGTGAGCGCTTGCTCTTGAGTCCGTAAGCTTTTTGGCTAAGGTTTTGCATCGATTCTAGCGGGATCAGTCGCCAATGTGGCCAGTTTTTTAAGTTGAGAGAGCTAAGCGGGTTGCTGCTGTGGATTTTATCCCAGTCTACGATGGGTAGTGTTCTTGTGGTATTAGACACAACCGATGGATCATTGTTTGAATCTCCAGTTAAGCTGCTAATGCTTACATCAAAGTATTCAGCAATTAACTGTAAGGTTGACAGTTTGGGGTCGGTAGTGATTCCGTTCAAGAGTCTGTTTATTGTGTTGTAGGGGAGGTTTAGCGCTCTTGCTAAGTCAGCGGCTGAGATTTTGCGCGTGTCTAGCAAGCGAAAAAGTGAGTTTCCTAACGATTCAGGCTGTTTGTCTGAGATTTTTTCACTTTTCATTAGTATGCCCTCGCCCATCTGGTGCTATTTCAGAGTCTGCATTTTGACAGACTTTGCTGGATTATAACAGCATTCCTAACCTTGAAAGAGAAAACTCTTTTGTTGACATTAATGTATAAGCAGAACATAATCCCCAAAAACAATGCAAACCAAAGGGAGTTATCATGCCGAAAACCAAAGAGAATCAATGTATATCATCACGTCATGAACTAAGTGTTGAAGAAGAGAATCTGAAGAGCTTGATGAGCAGAAAAGATAAATTGATCATTGAGTTAAGCGAGGCAAGGGATTTAATTCCTGGAGTGCTTTCAAAGCCAAATCCTATTGAGAGAGCTGCGGTATCTTTGGTTAAGCGAATGGCGACAAGGCATGCTGATTTTTCTACCTTGCATGAGGTAGCTCATCTTTCAGAGGGAGTGCATGCCGACAAAGTGATTCAGATGATTAAGAGTAATTTGCCACCTGGTGGGCAAACGCCGATTGATTACTTGCAGTTTCAACTTAAAGACTCTGGGAATAAAGCTGCTTTTAAAGAAATTTTTGGTTTGAATGAGTCGATTGACAGCTCAACAACAAAGATAGACAGTTTAAAAAAATCAATAGATGCGGCGAAAAGTAAGGTGCAATCAAGCACAGATCCAAAAGCCAAGGTGGCAGGTCTCGATAGGGAGAATCGTGACCTCATTGAATCACATGTTGAGCTTGGCGGATGTTTTCCGTGTGATGGTGTGGAGGATGATACATTAACTGCATTAGTGACAGGGAGCTCGCTGAGGCCAAAAAATTTATTGGAAACACTCGCTTCGCTTGAGGGTTCGGGTGATGAAAAATGTAAAAGAATGGGGCGAGCTGTGAAAAGTAGTGTCGAAGAGGATGCGCCTGAAATGCTGCAACAAGACTCAATTGATTCTGGCGATATTGCCGAGCACACAAAAAAACTAGCGTTAGTGCTTGCCGGTGCCGGTGGGGCCGCTGCTTTGGCGGCGGTATTGACTCCTCCTGTTGTTGCAGCGGCCGTTAGCGCAGCAGCGTTGCTCGCGCCTGCTTTGGCCGGAGCGCAGGGTTCAGTGCCTGAGCGCGCTCATTCCTCAGTAATTTCTCCTGTAAAGCAATCGCTCGCCCAAGAGCTCGATCATGATTCCAAAAAATCAGATCCATTACAAGCGGAGTTATCATTCGCGTCATTTGAACCGTCTCTAGCGGAGGAAAAATTTAATCCCTTAACCGTCGATCTTAGTCAGCAGAATTTTTTAGGAGGTTCTTTCAAAATCCAGTCTATGGAAGAGGTGGTATTGGATTCACTCCAATCGAGTGCGTCAGGATTTCGTCTTGGTGTGTCGTCTCAGCTTCAAGCGGAGGAAAAAATTAATCCCTTAACCGCCGATCTTAGTCAACAGGATTTTCTAGCAGGTTCATTTAAGATGCAGTCTATGGAAGAGGTGGTATTGGATTCCCTTCAATCGAGCGCACCAAACTTTAGTCTTGATACGTCGTCTCAATTAAGCGCGCCTAAAGCGACAGATGCGAGTGAGTTACAAGCTGCTTTAACAAAGCTTGATGGGTTGCGTAAGGAGTCGAGGTCGATAATAGGTTCGATGACTTTTGCATCTCGATCTTATTCCATGAATGAACAGCTACTTGCGAACTATCGCGCTAATGTGGGCGCAGTGAGAATGACTGAATTAAGACTTGAGACCTTTAAGAAAAAAAAAGCAAGCTTGAGTAAAAAGGAAGCGATCACGGGATTGAAGCAAGCAACACACAATTTTGCAGAAAGTAGAGCTTCATTGCCTGATCCGGTGAGTCCATTTGGTCATTCTTTTTCAACACCGGGCACCACTTCGTCCTTCGGCCATGCTTCATTGTTTTCACCTATTCCTCAGGGTGCTAGAGAATCTGTTGCGCCGAGATCTCAGATAGGAGATCTCATGCCTGGAAATGAAGGTGAGCGTCCAAGATTAGATTTTGGATTTTTATCAATGTCTCCGTAGGTGCGTGATTGAATTTAAATTATCTTAAGAAGAGTTGCTCAGTAATGCGATTGAAAACAAGTTCACGACTAATAGCAACAGGCTTACTTTTGCTCGCCGTTTTTAAAGTAGCAATGGCTGATAGTTATTATGTTGAATGCACGCAAGCTAATGGGTGTATTTCAGAGCTGCAAGCGCTGGTTGATGATTATCGTGAAGACGGTGATTTAACCGGCGTGCAGGTGAGTGTTAGCTTGCCTGCTGAAACAATAGGCTTGCAACCTACGCTGACGTTAGCAAGCGGGTATGCATCCAAAGAAAAATCTGACTTTGTGGGTGCGCCAGCTCCTGGGCAGCCGCATAAAAAAATGGACTTATTCGGTGATGGCAGTATTACCAAATCATTTACTGCATCTGTTGTTCTTCAGCTGGAGGCTGAGGGGAGATTAACTATTGATGATAAGTTGGAAATGTACTTACCACAGTATGATGCTTGGAGAAATGTGACGATTCGTCAGCTCTTGAATATGACGAGTGGTATTTTTGATTTCACTGAAAGCCAAGATTTTTGGCTCCAATCAGTTACAATGCCGACGCGAGAGTGGTCGCCAGCTGAGATAGTTTACATCAGTTATAATAACGTAGACGGTGCTGATGAATGTTCTGCAGGGGGTAATCTTTGTTTTGAGCCTGGCACAGATTGGATGTATTCAAACACCAATTATATTTTGGTGAGCATGATCATTGAATCAGTAACAGGGCATTTTTTTCCTGATGAAATCAAGAGTCGATTGTTAGGTGAAGCCTCAACGCTCGGGCAATTAAGTAACACTTATTATTTTGATCACAAGCAACCAGGCAGTAATCATTTTTTTCCAGATAATATTTTCGTAAGAACGGTGCACCCGTATTATTCTTTGCAAAACATTATTGACCCTTATGGTGTTTATCCAGAAGATGATTTGATTGATATGTCCATGTCCTATGCGGGCGCTGCGGGCGCTAATATTTCCAATAGCGAAGATATTATCAAGTGGGTGCGTTTATTATTTCAATCTAACCAGGTATTGGCGTCTGTTCAGCAAGAGGAATTAACCTCTCTGATTTGTGTTGGGATTAACTGGGTTGGGCCCGTTGATAATCAAACTCCCCAAAAATCAAAATACTACGCTCAACCTATAAGTGAATTAAGCCCTGAATGCAATGCAGGTTTTGGTTTAGGTGTG
>DKOI01000046.1 GCA_002469885.1 Legionellales bacterium UBA7366
CGACCTACGCATTACGAATGCGCCGCTCTACCAACTGAGCTATGTCGGCATTGAAGAGCGTGTGCAATTATAGGCAGAAGCTGAATTTTTGGCAAGAGATTGATTTCTGGGTTCAAACTGATCGCACGAGCGGCTAGCGGACGCAAAAGAGAAGTGATAGAATTCGACAACGTGAACAAACCAAGGAGCGCGCATGCACGCACAACTCTTCACCAATAATCAAAATTCAGAATTCAAACAGAGAAAAATCTCCACAATACAACCTATCTTTCAAGCCCACTCAAGCATGCAAACCTTGCTAGAAGGAATTAAAGAATCCCTTAAAGAACTTCCAAACGTACAACTAGCCTTAAACAGGCAAAACTCAATCACCCTAAGCTCACACATGAAAAAAGCGAACTCGACACAGAGCTTAGAACAGATGGCATAGAACCCTTAGCCGCTGTAGATGAGTACGCGCCACACTTAAGCAGATTAATTCTATCACTAGGAATAACACCCCACGAATCTGGAAAAAAATTTCACAACTCGATGCACACCGAGATTACCTGCTCATCAAAAGCGTGACAGGCATGAGAATTAGCGTTCGCCAAACAACTGATAAAGATTTTCCGCTTACCCTCGAATTTAATAGATCAGGATACTCAAGTGGATTTCGCCATCTCGAACTACTCAAAAAAGTTCTGCGCGAGCTGCGAAGCAATGGAATTATCCAACCTCTACTAAAACCAGATGCGCTCAAGACAATAGACCCATAACCCACGCCAACAGAAAAAATAATCATGCGCGCGCGATAAAAAGTCGCTAGGCAAATCGAAATATCATTGACGAAAAAACGAAGATAACTTATAATTAACTTTCTTCACGCACCCCTATTCAAATTTAAAATCAAAATCAAATCTTATGCTAAACAACAAACACGATGACGTCGTTCAATTGATCGATGACGTCTTACAGTTGGCGGTTGAAAAACGCGCCTCCGATATCCACATCGAACCCACAACGAGTGGGTGCCGAACTCGTTTTCGAGTCGATGGATTATTGGAATGCACAAACAATATTCCGAACGGGTTTAAAGATAGATTGATCACGCGCTTAAAAATTCTGTCCAACCTCAATATTGCAGAAACAAGGCTCCCGCAAGATGGCCACCTCCACTTTACACATGAAAAACGATCCATCAACTGCAGAATCAGCACCTGTCCAACAATTCACGGCGAAAAAATTGTGCTGCGCATACTCTACGATAAACCAACGCAAATCAATATTGAAAACCTAGGATTGCTTGATTCGCAACTCTCTATCGTTAAGAAAAATCTATCAAAACCTCAGGGCCTCATTCTAGTTACTGGACCAACAGGCAGCGGAAAAACAATTTCGCTTTACAGTTTTTTAAAACACATTAATACGAATACAAAAAACATCGTCACAATCGAAGACCCTGTTGAAATTATCATTAACAATATCAATCAACTCGGCATCAATCTAAAAGCAGGACTCACCTTCGCCAAGGCCTTGCGTGCCTTCCTGAGACAAGACCCCGACATTATCATGCTTGGAGAAATACGCGACTCTGAAACAGCACAAATCGCTATACGCGCTGCCTTAACAGGTCACTTGGTGCTATCAACGCTGCACGCCAATCATGCCATTGACGCAATCACTCGACTCACCTCCCTTGGCATTAGCCCAATCAACGTTAGTAGCTCACTTCAACTTGTCATTGCTCAACGACTAATTCGAAAAATACACAAAAAAACCTTCCAAGGTCGAACGGGGATTTTTGAATGCTTACACATTAATGAAAAAAGTCGATTTCAAATTACAAACAGTGAAACCATCTCAAACAATAACCTAACCACACTACGCCAAGCAGCAAAAGTGAAGATAGGGCAAGGAATCACAACCCAAGAAGAAACAGAGCGAGTCTTAAACTATGATAATGAATAATGAATTTAATATCACACAAACCAATAAACAATTTAATGCTGCAGAAATATTGTCTGAACTCGGCACTATGCTAAAAGCGGGCATCCCCCTACTCTCTGCCATCACACTTCTGTCAAAAAACAGCAGCAAGCCCTGCTTACTAAGCAATATCGCTTATGATTTAAAAAACGGAATACCGTTGAGTGTTGCCTGCTCATACCACCCAGCACAGTTCGACAAGCTCACCTGCCAGTTTATTCTGTTAGGAGAAAAAACCGGTAACCTTGACACTCTAGTGAACCATGCCGCTCAATTAATCAAAAAAAAAGAAAAAACCAAAAAAGATATTTTTAATGCTTTAACTTATCCCGCCATCATATTATGCGTAGCCCTACTCATGATCACCTTTATGCTAATTTTCGTCCTGCCGCGTTTTGCCTCAATTTTTGAAAGCATGGGTGCAGAACTTCCTCTAGCAACCCAATGGCTTATCAGTCTATCCAGTGCGTGCAAACTAATAGCGCTCCCGTTTGTTTCAATAATCTTGGTTTTTAGAAAACAGCTCTATGCTTGCCTTTTAAAAACAACGAAACGCTACCCCCCATTTAATTCACTCTGGAAACAATGCTACCAACTGCACTTCATTCGCATCCTGGCATATTGTCAACGCGCCGGTATCGACTTACACACAACATTAACACTTGCTATCGAATCCTCTGTTGACTCATATTTTTTAAAATATATCACCGATATTAGAAACGAGATCACTCTAGGGTATTCACTAAGTGATGCATTAACTCAACAACAACTCTTCTCCCAAAAAATCATCGAACTCATTAAAATCGCCGAAGCCTCAGGTGAGCTAGACACAACATTGATCAACATAACAACAGAGCTTGAAGAAAAACAGAGCGACCTCTTCTCCCACTTGAGTAAACTCGTAGAACCTGTAATCATGATCATTCTCGGGGTTTTCATGGGTGGAATGGTTATCAGCCTCTACCTCCCTGTGTTTAAAATGGGAGACATTCTCTAATGATGGATATTATCAACACAATTCAAGAAACCACTTGGTTATACCTTACTTGGGTTGCTCTGATCAGCCTAGTTGTCGGCAGCTTTTTAAACGTTGCTATTCATCGACTCCCCATCATGATGGATAGAGAAAGCCATGCTTTTTGTCATGAATTTTTAAAACTCAAAGGCCCACTTCCTGCCGAGCTCTCAAAACGATTCGATTTAATACTCCCCCTCTCCCACTGCCCAAAGTGCAAAGCCAATGTAAAACCCTGGCACAACATCCCACTGATTGGCTACATAATGCTTAAAGGTCGCTGCGCTTCATGTGAAACCCACATTTCACCGCGCTATTTTGGGGTTGAGCTCTTGACCGGCGTTACCTCTGTCTTTCTTGCCTGGCATTTCGGTTTCTCCTGGACAGCCTTGGCTGCGCTCTTCTTCAATTGGTCGCTCATCGCACTACTATTTATCGATCTTGATCATCAACTGCTCCCCGACACCTTAACACTGTTTTTACTTTGGGTCGGCCTCATCGCCAGCGCCTTTCACCTCTTCATCAGCAGTGAAGCTGCAATTCTTGGCGCTGTTGCGGGATATCTTGTTTTCTGGGTTATCGCCAATGTGTTTAAGTGGGTAACCAAAAAAGACGGTATGGGATACGGGGACTTCAAACTCCTAGCCGCCCTAGGCGCTTTCTTAGGCTGGCAAAGCCTACCACTAGTCGTCTTCATTTCCGCGTTTGCAGGGCTCATCGGAACGCTTAGCTGGGCCGCCATCACACGAAAAAATCTCCGCGGCATTCCACTCCCGTTTGGCCCCTATCTCGTGCTTGCAGGCTGGATTGGGCTCTTGTGGGGTGATAAAATCACAAACTACTACCTCAACAGCACAGGAGCCTTCTAAACATGCTAGTCATTGGCCTCACAGGCGGTATCGGTAGCGGTAAAACCACTGCAGCTAATCTCTTTGAAAAAAAGAACATCACTGTCATTGATGCAGATAAAATTGCTCGCGAACTGGTTTTCATCGATACGCCCGCTTACCAACAAATTTGCGCGCACTTTGGAAGCAACGTACTGACTGAATCGAAAAGAATTGATCGTAAAAAGTTGGGTAAACGCATATTCCAAAACGAAGCTGACCGTAAATGGTTGGAAAGCTTACTTCACCCCCTTATCCGCAACGAGATGGAAATCGCGCTTAAAGCCAGCTCATCTCAATACGCTATACTCGTCATCGCCCTATTACTTGAAACCGAGAAAAATCCTCTCGTAGATCGCATCCTAGTGATTGACGCCCCAATTGAGCTTCAACAAAAACGAACTCAATCACGCGATAATCGCCTGCTCGACGAAATCAACGCAATAATTTCAACTCAAATTGACCGACAAGCACGACTCGACGAAGCCCATGACATCATTCAAAACGACGGTACGCTCGAACATTTGCAAACACAAGTCGATAAACTGCATGAGGAATACGTGAAACGCGCAGAAAGCGAAAACCACCTCCCCTCCTAAAAAAACCGCCTTGAGCCCGTAGGCACCAAAGGACGACCTGCTGCTTATCAAATTAAATGGCCAAGCTAAATCGTTAACTAGGTTTGATACCGCACTTTAACCAGCAATGTGGTTAATTAGAACATATGCAATAACACCAACAAGCAGGCTTAACAATAATTGACGCTTCCACAGTTGTATAACAACCACAACAAGCAAGGCTATCACGGCAAGGAGAGCAAACGGCGGGCTCATAAAACTTTTAATGCCAACCTCATAGATTACCAACAACATCATAATGTATGCAGGCAAGTGCCTCCCTATCATTTGTAAGGTCACATTTGATTTGAGCGTTTTTGTGAAAATGAATGGCAATGCACGCGTAAACGCAATCATTAAAAATAACAAGCCAATTGTCAGCCAAAAATATGATGCATCAAACATTCGCTGGCCCCCTCACCTTTTCAAAAAAAAATTGTGATAATTGAAAAGAGAATCGCTAACAAGAAATATTGTGCTGGCCAGATAAAATATGCAATCACCATACAAAGGATAGGTGCAACAATGGCATGCCACTGCCGACTTTTTAAAAAAAAACCAACAACCACCGTCATAAAAAATGCTGGCAAAACAAATTTTAGCGCATCAAATTCCGGTATCCAACAAGACATTACTGCACCCAAAAAAGTCCCCGCTACCCAGTAGACAAAATTGAGCAGAGAAACAGAGAGACAGAACTTAATATCATTCAAGCCCTGCTTAGGCGGATTCGCCGTTAGGATTGCATAGGTTGCATCAACCAATGTAAACACCAAAACACTTTTAGCAAGCCAACCCGTTTTGTAGCGATCCAGAAAACTCAATCCGTAAAAGGCATTTCGAAAAGCGATAAAAACAGTCGCAATAATCACGGCGAACACCGTGGCGTGCTCCGACATCATGCTTAACGCAACAAATTGAACGCTACCCGCAAACACGATCGCACTAATCAGTGGCGCTAAATACCAAGCAAATCCAGAGTGCGTAAAAATTACGCCGTATACAACGCCTATAGAAAAATAGGCGAAAAAAATTGGAACAGTCAAGCGCAATGCTAAGGTCAACTCTTCACTAATAAGCTGTTAAATTTTATTCATTAATTGCCTTACACATTAGAAACAGGGTTCAAAATAAACTAAGAAGACGAAAAAAACCAGGGGCACCTCATATATGGTACCCCTCACCTTTCTACTGTCTAGCTCTAACGCCGTAACTTGGATCGGATCGCTTACAGGCAATGGATCGATGCCAATGACAACATTCAAAAAAACGGTACGCTCGAACATTTGCGAAAACAAGTCGATAAACTGCATGAGGAATACGTGAAAATCGCACAAAGCCAAAACCACCTCCCCTCCTAACAGATAAACCCATTGTTTCATCTGACTATTTGTGGGAACATTAGCCTTTATATTAGGAAAATTGGCGACCACGATATGGAATCAGACTACATCACTTACGAGCAACCCCTCTCTGAACATATGCGTGTTTGTTTACGTCTAGAACAACTCTTTGACAAGATTAGCGCACTAAAACCCGATCTCTCTCCCTGGAACACCCAGGTCTTAATGGCTTCCTTAGTTGATATCCTGATCATTTTAGATCGACCTGATCTTAAATCAAAACTCACAAAAGCCCTCAGCAGACTCTTAGAAAAACTCTCCCCACTTCAAAACGCAAACAGCATTGACCAAGATTACTTAGGCTCTCTCATCGCACAAATCGATGACTTACTCACCCATCTCATCAACACCAACGGAAAGATTGCTCAATCACTGCGTGACAACGAATTGCTGAGCGCCCTCAAACAACACCACAGCACCTTAGGTGGCCCATCTTGCATGGACACGCCGTCTTACTACTACTGGCTACAACTTCCTAAAGAACAACGCTCATACGATATTAACAACTGGCTTGAAACACTAAAACCCATAGAAAATATTACCGACATGCTCTTGCAACTCGCCAGAGGCAGCAAAGACCCAATGCAAAAAGTCGCTGAAAATGGATTCTATCACCAAGTGCTAAACCCCAAAGAAAACTTGGGGCTCATCAGAATCACGCTACCCAAAGCGGTTGAAGCCTACCCTGAAATTAGCGTCGGACCTCACCGAGTCAATATTCGTTGGTACGCCCCTAAATCAGATGATCGCTCAGCACCCATCGAGTTTGACATACCGTTTGAAATCACGTGCTGCAATTAATAATCAACATTAATCATGGATGAAATCAAGATAGAAAACATTTTTCAAAGGTTACCCGAAAAACCTACGAAAAATGAAATCTTTGAGACATTACTTGAAAACAACTCGCTAAAAATTCAAAGAATCATCAGCACAGGTCAAACAACCCCCGAAGGGGAATGGTATGACCAGGTTACTGATGAATGGGTTATACTGCTTCAGGGCTGCGCTGTTTTAACATTTGAAAATGCTGCTGATATTAAATTAAACCCCGGTGACCACCTCCTCATAAAAGCACATAAAAAAACATCGCGTATCTTGGGTGAATCCAGATGAGACCTGCATTTGGTTAGCTTTGCATATTCAACCTCTATAATCAAAACCCTCCTTATTTACCTCTAAAAAAACCACGGTTTTTCGCCGGTCTATCTTTTGCTTCAACATCATCATTCTCAACACTCGCGGTTTGCTGATTGAAATCCTTAATCGTTTTGGCTGACACTTTCTGATAAACCATCACCAAAGCGACTACCACTGAAACAGCAATCGCCGCTGCTGCAAATGCCGCTGCAGCGGGTGGGCATAGCATGGTGGCCACAATTGAGCAGCCAAGCGCGATTGAAAATCCCGCCGCAACAACGCCCATGTCACACCTTTTGGATTCTAATAATTTTATCTTCTCATCTAAGACCGTAGTGTAATCATTTGGATTTGTTAGAGCATGCTGTTCGCCAATTGATGCTTTTTTCAATTCCTTAAGCTGGTGAATCTCCAGACTCAACTTACACACTTTCAGCAGTGACAAAAAAATATAAGCGCCCGCTAAGATTTGCGTTGCAGCAATCATTGATATCATTCCCGCCCATACCAAAGCAGACCCTGCGCAAAGCGGCGCATACGTCGCCATACGAATCCACCGGTCATCTTTTCTAAGCGCCGCCAGAGCTCTAGAGCTTGCACTTAGGTTTTTTTGCGCCTCATTCCTCAGAAAAATAACATGGCTCAATACAATTAAAACCTCAAAACATATAAGAAAGGCGAATGCGCACGTTATGATTGGCGCTAAGAAAGGAATAAATACAGCATCCTTATTCCAGAAGGAATATACTTGCTCCATACTATCAATATGCAAGGATAATAGATGAATCATATTCACCAAATGCTGAAACATCTTCACAACGAGATTAACTGATTCAATCACTAAACGAATGGTAGCGGTTACTGGGATTCTGTAGCAGGTTTCTGTCGAACAAGCTGGAGCTATTAAGCTCACAAAAGAATCGTCAATGGCATTTCCAACTTCTATTTGTTCAGGTGCCTTTTTAATATACCTTACTTCATATTCTTGCGCATGCTGCTTATAACGATTGGGTGAGACACTTTCGGTGCCTGTGCTATAAATTGCTTTAAGTAGCATTTCAATTTCAACACTCTCCTTCTCATCTACAAGATTCTGAACGACAATGAGCTCCATAACGCCCATGAGCACGCCCGGCGAGAGATCCTTTTCTTCCAATTTCAATCCTAGAATGGAATTTAGTATTTTAAGAAACGCAGCATGATACTCCTCATCACTCGGTGATAAAATATAAAGAGTGCTTTGATCTCTTTCCTGCTTTTTTGCCATAACACGTCTCTTACAATCTATATAGTAGAGTGTCGTAAAGATTGAAAAAAAACACGTAAGTTACTGTTTTTTTGTATCATTGGGAGGCAATATTAAGCAGTTAAGGACGAAGTTATGGTATCATATAGCCCATTGAAAAGATCAAGGAATACTTGCCTCATGACATCAAAAAAAAGACCCGCCGTAAACTGCCCAACATGCCAAAAGCTCGTCGATGAAAAGAATCCATCAGATGCGTGGCCATTTTGCTCTAAACGATGCAAGCTAATTGATTTAGGTGAGTGGGCCAGCGAATCATATCGAGTCCCCGGTGAAAAGGTGAACTCTAACAGCTCACCTGAAGATGAAAATAACTAAACAATGAACCTGCAAAGAAATTTCAATATGGACTGGTTGTCGATCAACTTTTTCCAGAAAAGCTAACATGACGAACAGTTTTCCTATCCGATAAAGAAAGACTCATCATCTCTTCAACCGCCTCTTCTGGAGTTGGTTTACTGTGCAGGCTGAGATGTTTCAAATAGCTACCCTGACCACCCTTATATCCTTTGCCGCCTTTTTTAGATTTACTCCGCGTAACTAAAGACAGCGCAGGAATAGTGCCAATGTGTCTATCAGAAAACAAACGAGAGCGAACCTGAGAAGCACGCCTCATAGAGTGAGTTTTCTTTGCAGGAGGTGGCGGTGGAGCTAGAGTATGATTACGCTTTTGCTCGCTGGCTTGAGAAAACATTTGTAGCAAATCTGCCGTTGAGGAGGGCTGAGATTCGGTTGGCACTTCTGCGCCTAAAGGAGGCTCAGAAAACGATAACTTATCCAACGGAATACTAAAGTCAGGAGCCTATTCCTTATCCATCTCGCCTTCAACCCTATTACCCTGCATAAAAACCACCACGCCTATTTAAAAAAACGCAATAATAGCAATGAAAGCTTAAGGAAACATTAAGCGACGCACAGGTTAAAACCAATAATCAACTGTTATTGCAGCTGACCATGGCACTGCTTATATTTTTTGTTTGAACCACACGGACATGGATCGTTACGACCTACTTTAGCTGTAGGTCGAACAAAAGTTTTAGCCTCATCTGCATTAGTTGCGGGTAATTCTGCTGGCATTTCAGCTGGCTTGACATCATTCATAATATCAAAATCGGCATGCTGCAATTGAATGTCATGCGCAGCTGACAACCTGCGATGTTTTTCAAGCGCTTCAATGTCAGCGGGATCTTGAATCTGAAACATCATCAATCCACTAACAACTTCTTGCTTAATAGAATCTAACATCTGCTTAAACAGCTCAAACGCTTCACGCTTGAACTCTTGTTTTGGATTTTTTTGAGCATATCCACGCAGGTGAATACCTTGACGCAAGTGATCCATAGCTTGCAAATGTTCACGCCAATGAGAATCCAAACTTTGTAACATGATTGATTTCTCAAATGGCCTCATGATCGAAGCCGTGATTGTCTCTTCCTTTTCAGCATAGAGCTTTTTCGCCTCTGCATGAACCAGCTCCGCAATTTGAGGCGCAGTTAACTGATCATCGTCTTCTAACAATTTTTTGAGATCAAGATTAATCATAAAATCATTGGTCAGTTGTTTTTGCAGATTAACAATATCCCATTGTTCAGACATAGATTCTTGAGGAATATGCATCCCAATCACCTGGTCAATCACCGAATCAAGAATGTGATTTATTTCGCCCGAGATATCATCCAAATGCATCAATTCATTACGCTGTTGGTAAATGACTTTACGCTGATCATTAGCAACATCATCATACTCAAGCAATTGCTTACGAATATCAAAGTTATGACCTTCAACTTTACGCTGAGCCTTCTCAATCGTACGTGTGAGCAATGGAGATTCAAGCGCATCACCTTCTTGCATACCCACGAATTTTAATATTGACGCTAGACGGTCACCGGCGTAAATTCGCATTAAGTTATCTTCAATAGATAAGTAAAAGCATGAAGAACCAGCGTCACCCTGGCGACCAGCACGACCGCGCAACTGATTGTCGATTCGTCTCGACTCATGACGCTCAGTACCAATAATTCTTAATCCACCCGCCGCTAAGACTGCTTCATTGCGCAGCGCCCAATCGGCTTTAATTTTAGCGGCCTGCTCATCCGTTGGATTTTCAATATCTTCAAGCTCAACTTTCCAGTTTCCACCCAAAACGATGTCAGTACCACGACCTGCCATATTTGTAGCAATCGTCACTGCGCGAGGATAACCAGCCTGCGCAATAATGTGCGCTTCTTTCTCATGGAATTTCGCATTCAAAACACGGTGTTTAATTTTTTCATTATTTAAAAATGAAGACAGTAATTCTGACATTTCAATTGATGCCGTACCCACCAAAACAGGCTGGCCTTTCTCAATTGATCGCGTAATATCTTCAACAATGGCTTTAAACTTATCTTTAATGTTTAAATAGATTAAGTCAGTTTGATCATCCCGGACCATCGTTTTATTGGTGGGAATAACGACAACTTCTAGACCATAAATTTGCTGGAACTCAAACGCTTCTGTATCAGCCGTTCCTGTCATTCCGCTTAATTTATTGTATATCCTAAAAAAGTTTTGGAACGTGATTGACGCCAAGGTTTGTGATTCATTTTGAATCTTTACACCTTCTTTAGCTTCAACCGCTTGATGCAAACCGTCAGACCATCTTCGACCCGCCATCTTTCGACCGGTGTGCTCATCAATAATTACAACTTCATTATCGTCAACAATATAATCGACGTCACGCTGGAAGAGCGCATGTGCGCGCAAACCTGCGTTGACGTGGTGCATCAAAGACACGTTCGCAATATCGTACAAACTTTTATTTTCTTGAATCAGCCCTGCTTCATGCAGCAACTCTTCAATATGTTGATGCCCATCTTCTGTTAAGAAAACTTGTTTCGCTTTTTCATCAACAGAATAGTCACCAGGGCCATCTTCCTTTTCTTGCTTCACAAGCTGAGGAACGAGCGCGTTCACAGCCTGGTAAGTTTCAGAGGTATCTTCTGCAACACCTGATATAATAAGTGGTGTGCGCGCTTCATCGATTAAAATAGAATCGACTTCATCGACTACAGAAAAGTTTAATTCTCGCTGCACCTTAAGATCGAGGCTAAATGCCATATTGTCACGAAGATAATCGAAACCAAATTCATTATTGGTTCCGTAAACCACGTCACAGGCATAAGCGGCTTTACGCTGCTCTTGGTTTAAACCCGCAATGATGACACCCGTCGTTAAACCTAAAAACTCATAGATTGGCTTCATCCATTCGCAGTCACGCTCTGCAAGATAATCATTGACTGTAATGAGGTGAACGCCTTTACCTGATAGGGCGTTAAGATAGAGTGGTAACGTTGCCATGAGGGTTTTACCCTCACCCGTACGCATTTCAGCAATATTGCCTTGATGCAAGACCATGCCGCCGATGAGCTGGACATCAAAATGTCGCATCCCCATAACACGAACACTGGCTTCACGCACGACAGCAAAGGCTTCAGGCAAGAGCCCGTCAAGCGTTTCGCCCTCTGCGAATCGACGCTTAAACTCTTCGGTTTTACCGCGGAGCTGCTCATCAGACAATATACGAATACCGTCTTCTAGCGCGTTGACTTTTGCTACTTCCAGTCGCATTCGTTTAATCAAACGAGTGTTACGACTACCTAATAATTTACGTACTAAATTTGATCCTATCATAACGCATTATCCTACACTGTTCACAAGATTGGTGCAAATAATCCAATCAAGTGTAGAATAGAGAAACGAACAACTATCTGGATTAACTCATGATCTCATCACTCAAAAAAGTGTGTAATTTTTTAGGTCATTCTGCCAACAACTTAAACGGCCTTGTCAAAAAATCTGAGGCCCTTGACGCTTTAAACAGCATCATTGCTGAACATCTTGATGATGAACTTGCAAAACACTGTTACGCCTCCAACCTTCAAAAAGGCTGCATTACAATTTCTTGCGACTCTGCAGAATGGTTAACCCTTATGCGATTTGAAGTCCCCGCTTTAATACAGAAGCTTCGAAAAGTTGAAGCTCTCCGAAGCATCGCTAATATTCGCTGCCAAATCCTCAAACCTAAAGCGATAACCAAGAAAAGAAAGTATCGAAAAGCAGAACTTTCAAGCAACAGTGCAGAACATTTACAATCGTTTGCAAACGAAACAACAGATGAGCGATTAAAGAAGATTTTTAGCAGAATTGCAGATAGAGCACTTAAAAAGCCGTGACAAGCCCTGCGTAAGATTTTGGCACAGTTTTCTCATCATCATTATAGGTCACATACTCCCAAGAATCGGGACTGTTCAACAATTCACGCGCTAAAATATTATTCATTGCGTGACCTGACTTAAAACCCTCGTAGGAACCAATAACGTTGGAGCCTAATAAATATAAGTCTCCGACAGCGTCTAGAATTTTGTGCTTCACAAACTCATCAGCATACCGCAAACCATCCTTGTTTAAGATGCGATAATCGCCAACCGCGATAGCATTATCCAGGCTCGCGCCCTTAGCAAGACCGCGCTCACGCAGATATTCAAACTCAGACAAGAACCCAAAGGTTCTAGCACGGCTCACTTCTTTAACAAACGAAGTGGAGGAAAAATCAAGCACTGCATGCTGAGATTGTGATTGAAAAAGAGGATGATCAAAATCAATAGTGAACGCGATTCTAAAACCTTCAAATGGATCAAACTTCGCCCACCTATCACCATCTTTCACGCAGACAGATTTTTTAATACGAATAAACTTTTTAGGAACACCTTGAAGCTCAACGCCAGCCGACTGGAGCAAGAAAACAAACGGAGCGGCACTTCCATCCATAATAGGGACTTCTGCGCTATTAATATCTATATAGAGGTTGTCGATACCGAGTGCTGACAAGGCTGACATAAGATGCTCAACTGTTGACACCCCGACACCGTCGTGAACAATCGTTGTATTCAAAGTGGTATCTTGGACATTTGTAGCAATCGCAGGGACATCTGCAGGCTCTTCTAGATCGACACGACGAAAAACGATACCGGTATTAGGCGCAGCTGGCCTAAAAATAATATCGGTGCACACGCCGCTATGAAGGCTAATCCCCTTCGCTTTGGTCAGTGTTTTTATCGTCCTCTGTTCAATCATTAATCTTGCCTAATTTTAAATCAATTTTGCACAGATCATAACACAAACGCTAATGCAAAATAAACGAATAAATATTTATCGAATTATCACATCTTATAGGGAATAATCCCATATAATTAGTGTGTTATATTAGCACAGAAATAAACAGTAAGGCAAATTATTGATAACTTATTGATCTTTATGAGCCAAGCTCAATCAAACAAATAAGCAGGTTAAGCTTAATTCAGAACAGAAGAGCCACTCCAGCAGGTGCTGGGATGGCATACTCCCTCTTATGCATACACACCCCATCCATAGGCGGGGTACCAAACAT
Organism: Legionellales bacterium UBA7366; assembly: GCA_002469885.1. Classification (GTDB taxonomy): domain Bacteria; phylum Pseudomonadota; class Gammaproteobacteria; order UBA7366; family UBA7366; genus UBA7366. The sequence continues at coordinate 13,765 of DKOI01000046.1, forward strand.
AGATTTTATTCAGCTTCTTTAGCAGTAATAACTACTTCGAACTGATAACCCATCGCTTGGACATAGTCTCTTAATGTATTTAATGTCGGCGAATGGACATTTTTTTCAAGTCGAGATATGTTGCTTTTTGATGTGCCCATCTTTCGTGCAACTTCTTCCTGGGTATCCCCTTTCGCACGTCGCAACTTAGCTAAACGTAATAAAAGATCCTTCTCAGGTTCAATACTATTATAAATTGCTTGCACTTCAGCATCCGTGAGTGCAGCATTTCTAACATTATAACTCGCGAGTGTTGACATGTTTTCCCCCTGTCATTGACTGCGTTATTATTATTGACGCTTAGAATTATATCTAAAACGTCAAACCGATTATAATATTATTGGGGGCAGTTGAATAGGGAAATTTACGAAAAATCTCCCTATTTGTGAAATTAGAAAAAAACTTAGGCAGTTTATGCAACCGCAACTTCTTTCTCAAAAATAAAGTCAAGCACGCCTGTACGCACGCAATGCATGTCAACGTATTGCGAAACAGGATGCACTCTAGGAAGTCTTGGACATTGCGCAAAACTTACCGAAACCAAATCCTCACGCCCACTTAACAAAATAGTTTGTGCATGCAGCTTCTTAGCAAGCGTCATTGCCTCTTGCGAAACAGCACCCATGGCTATCCACTGTTGTGAATCAGCGCAACCAAATAAGTTAGCACAACGTGACAACTCAAGTTTCGCAACTCGTGTCGGCTCTTTGCGAACACCTGTTTTTCCACAACACAACAAATTATCAGACGATCCTAACGGCTTAGTTGGAATAACATAAAGTAAATCGACACGAAGCGTGCCCCTTTGCTTTTTGCAAAACTTTTTAAGCGATAAGATTGAAGATTCTTCTTTACGAGACAAACCATTAACTACAACCAAAATATGCATATTCATAAGTAACCTCTCCCTGTTACGGACAAAAACCATCAATGTTCACTACAGGTTATTAATTGTTTTTTAACTGATTTTTTTTGCTTTTACAGCTTAAATGTATCATTTTTTAATACATTTTGTCAATCCAAAACCCGCAGCACATACGCGCACGTTAGTTAGTTTTTTTTGTTTCCTGCTGCACCAAGGAATCCAAACCTAAGCGCACCAAGTAATTAAGAATGGATGCTTTATTGCCGCGACAATATTTCTGCATATCATTTTCAATATCTTTTTTAAGGTAAATTAGTAGGGGTTTGCCGCACTCTTTTCGACGGCGCATTCTTTCTGAAATTTCCAAAACGACTTCTTCATCACGATGTGACAACGTATCTGCCATTAGATTCATGTTACTCTCCTTACAACACGTAAAACCAATTTTTCTCTGAACTAAACTCTCATTCGAATGGTATCAATGGCGATAACAGGTGTCAATCTCGCTACCTTTTTCGGTCGAATAGCTCTTGTAACACACTACTTAAGTTGACATTATTAGAAATTAATAATGCTTAACTTAAGGATATACACCATGACTGATTGGGCTGTCTGGCCAATTTTTATCACTCAATGTTTTGCAATAATGCTTATTATTTTTGATCGCGACGTCCGCATTTTGGGCTTCCGTCTCAAAACACTTTCGATAGGAATATTGGTTCTTGTTTGCATCCTAATCATTTCATCCGTATATCATGATAGCACAGACATTTTAAATTTGCATTTCTAAAAAAGGCTTTTTTGATATGAAAAAAAAATTTAGGCAATTACTACACAAAGTTTTAGTTATTGATAGCATGATTGGTTTCGTAGGTGTCATCATAATTTTAAGCGTCGCTCTCTTTGTTCAGCTTTACATGGATGAAGCACCCTGCCCTTTATGCTTATTGCAACGCGCCGCTTTAGTTAATATTGGCATCGCTTTACTGATGAACTTTCGCTACCGAAACAAAGCATCTCACTGGGCGCTGGCTATTTTAAGTGCGTGCGCTGGATCAGCCGTAAGCTTACGACAAATCTTACTTCACATTAATAGCCCCACAGGCTTTGGATCTGCGTTTTTTGGCCTTCATATGTATACATGGAGCTTCATCGCGTTTGCTACCACCATAGTTGGGAGCGCGATTATGCTACTTATTTATCCCGAGTGGAAGTCAAATGGGAAATCAACTGAGATGGAACGTTCGTAAAAATTGCATCAACACCCCAGCCGAATAATTTATCGGCCAAATGAATATCATCGACAGTATAGACCAATACTTTACGACCCGACTCCTTTATCGAGCCCACCCTAGCCTGAGTTAACAAGCGATAATTTGCATGTACTGACACACAAGATAGATCAGCCACAATGGACTGCCACTCTTTATCCCAGACATTCATCAGAAAGCCCATAAACACATCATCAGAGCGTTTTCGTATCGCCTGCATCTGCTCTAGTGAGAAACTTGAAAATAACAGCGCAGGAGCGCGCTCTGGCCACACCTCACTTACAACCTGAAAAACAGCCTCAACCATTCTAGCCTCACGACCAGGCTCAGGCTTCAGCTCAATGTTGGCGCACAAACCACAGGCAACCAAACACCCAAGCAACTCACCCAAGGCAGGAACCCTCTCCCCCTTGAAAGCAGATGAAAACCAAGACCCGGCATCCAAGCCAGCCAAGTCGCTGAACAGCATCTCGGACAGACGACCTGAACCATTCGTTGTCTTTGAAACATTATCATCATGAATGACGACAGGAACAAAATCTTTCGTCAAATGGACATCAAACTCAACCCAGGTTGCACCAAGGTCATGCGCCCCTTTCATAGCAGCTAACGTATTTTCAGGGGCGCTCGAGCTTGCGCCCCGGTGAGCAATAATCCGCGGTAATTGCAGTTTATGCTGCATTACTTCTTAGTAACATCAAAATGCGACGCAAATACAACATTAGCAGAAGCTTCTAACTGCTGACTCACTTCCATTGTTGAGCCTGATTGCGCTGTATCCATCATTACATTTGCCATCGTGTTGACAGCTTTACGCATGGTAGGCATCGCTCTGTTATACATTGTAAAGTCATAAAGCGAATATTCCTGAGGCGCATACAGTTCATTTAATACAGCCACCTCTTCGATAGCACGCTTATAAAGCTTCATACGCAATTTATCTTTAGCATCATTCAATTCAGCAAAACTCGGCGAGTAATCTATGTTGAGTACTGTAAATTTTTGGCCTGGCTTTGACAACGCTTCGACCTTTCCTCTAAGACTTGCCACTTCACTTTCTGGCAACCTAGCCTCTGCTTGCAAAACAGCACGCTCTAAACCTGATGAATCTTGGCTACGACTAAAACTTGTAATATGCCAGTCGGCATCATGAAGATTGTGCAGGTCTTGATCAACTTTTTGCTGTAGCTCTAACAAGCCTGATGATTCCAACGCTGCGCTCACATTGATAATCACTTTCGCTGTTTTGGTGCTCACCCACTGCTGATCACTAAACTGAAGCTGAACCTTACTCAATGGAGGCGGTGGATTATTACCAGCAAAACTAAGGGAAGCTGCTGAAAGCAATACAACAAATAAGGCTGACTTTAATGTGCGCATAATGAACTCCGACTATTGTTAAAATGACCCCTTATTTTCTCACATCTTGAGCAAAATTCCCACTAGTCAGAGAGAGTAAAAACCCCTATAATCAGCACCGAAACCTTATCAACTGACAACAACATGATAACACTGAACAAATCAACAACTCCGCCACTCCCAAAATCTGAGCATGATCGATTACAATGGGGCAACTTAGCAGGCAGCAGCTTATCACTGGCAATTCACAATGCAACACTACACAAGTCGCCCGCACTCATTATTGTTCCTGAAAATTTAAGCGTAATTACATTAAAAAATGAACTGGAATATTTGACTGAAAAAGAAAGCAGCAGAAAAATATTAACACTCACAGACTGGGAAACATTACCCTATGATCGATTCTCACCCCACCAGGACATCACGTCAGAACGACTCAAAACACTGAGCGAAATCGATCACTCAGATAACACCATCGTCATCACATCCATCACGACTTTAATGCAAACACTTTCCCCGAAAGAATTTATCAACCAATACACATTCTTTGTCGATGTCGGTGACGAAATCAACTTAGACACAATACGCACTCAATTTGTTCGTAGCGGGTATAGAAATGTTGGACAAGTTTTCGAACACGGTGAGTTCGCAATACGCGGCTCAATACTCGATATATTCCCAATGGGGTGCAAACTGCCTTTTAGAATTGAACTATTCGATAATGAAATTGAAACCATCAGAACATTCGATTCAACAACACAACGATCAATCAACGAAGTTAACAGCATTCACCTACTCCCGGCCAAAGAATTTCCCACGGATGAGAATGCAATTACGCGATTCCGCACAGCGTTCAGAGAATCATTTGAAGGCAATCCAACGCAGTGCCCCGTGTATACCAATGTTACCGATGGCATTTTCACACCAGGCATCGAATATTACCTCCCATTATTTGTAGAGCACACCGAAACGTTATTTGACTTTCTCCATGAAGACACCTTAATAATTACAACACATGATACCCACACAGCAGCTGACACTTTTTGGACGGACATCCTCAGCCGGCACGAACAAAGACGCCATGATGTGACGCACCCTGTATTACCGCCAGAATCATTATTTATACCACCCAATACTTTACGTGAAAAAATCAATGCCTTCGCTCGCGTAAACGTACACACAGAAACAATTGAAGAGAACGCGGCCGGCGGAAAGTTTAACTTCGCAACCCAACACTTGCCTGACATTGTTATCAACCAAAAATTAACGCCGGCGCTTCAATCCCTGCAAGGCTACCTGGCTACAAACAAGAATCAACGCTTTTTATTTTGCGCTAACAGCGCAGGCCGCAGAGAAACACTCCTTGGATTACTCCGTGAAATCGACACACTCCCAAAGACAATTAAAAACTGGAATGAGTTCCACGAATCCACTGACAAACTTTGCATCACCATATCCCCACTAGAAACCGGCTTTTTTTTATCCGACCTCAAGCTTAGCATCATAACTGAGGCCGATATCTTTGGTGAGCGCACAATGCAAACTAGAAGAAGAAAGCGCAGCGAACTGGCCACTGATCCAGACCAAGCTATTTTCAATCTTGCAGAACTCAACACAGGCGACCCGGTTGTCCACGCAGAACATGGCGTTGCACGATATCAGGGCTTAGAAACCATTACGCTAAACAATCAAACCAATGAGTTTCTCACCCTACTCTATGCCAATGAGGACAAACTCTATGTCCCAATCACCTCCTTACATCTTATAACGTCATACAGTGGCGCAACGGTTGAAAATGCACCCATCAACCGACTAGGCAGTCAACAGTGGAACAAAGCGAAACAAAAAGCAGCTAAACGAATTCATGATATTGCCGCAGAGTTACTTGCCATTTACGCAAAACGTGCCGCCAAAAAAGGCTTTGCATTTAGTGGGCCCGATAAACAATATCAGCAATTTTCAGCGCTCTTCCCCTTCGAGGAAACGCCTGACCAAGAAAAAGTAATTAGTGACATCATTGCCGACATGCGAAAAACAACCCCCATGGACAGACTCGTCTGTGGAGATGTTGGGTTCGGAAAAACTGAAGTCGCAATGCGAGCAGCTTTCTTAGCTGTAAACTCAACTAAACAGGTATGCATTTTAGTGCCGACAACATTGTTGGCTAAACAGCATTTTGAAACTCTACAAGATCGTTTTGCAGACTTCCCCGTTCAAATTGATATGCTTTCACGATTTAAAAGCAATAAAGAACAACAGCAAACCATTGCAGGCCTAAAAACGGGGCATGTTGACATTGTCGTTGGCACGCATAAACTTATCCAAGAGTCGATAGCCTTCAAAGACTTAGGGCTCATCATCATCGATGAAGAGCATCGCTTTGGCGTTAAACAAAAAGAGCACCTAAAAGCACTGCGCTCTGAAGTCGATATTTTAACCCTTACCGCAACCCCCATTCCTCGCACGCTGAACATGGCGTTGTCAGACATTCGAGACCTTTCTATCATCGCAACGCCACCCGCTAAACGCTTATCCATTAAAACCTTTGTGCATGAACATGAGCCTGCGCTAATCCAAGAATCTATCGAACGTGAAATTCTACGCGGCGGACAAGTCTACTTCCTCCATAACGATGTTTCCAGCATCAACTTAATGGCTGATAAACTACGGGAACTCGTACCTTCAGCAAAAGTTGATGTAGGTCACGGACAGATGCGAGAAAGCAATCTTGAAAAAATTATGGCTGACTTTTACCATCATCGCTTTAACGTACTGGTCTGCTCAACAATCATCGAAACGGGTATCGATATCCCTAGCGCAAACACGATCATTATAAATCGCGCTGACAAATTCGGTTTAGCCCAACTGCATCAACTGCGAGGTCGCGTTGGTCGCTCTCACCATCAAGCTTACGCCTACATGCTCATCCCTTCACACAACGCTTTGACAGGCGATGCGCAAAAACGCTTAACTGCCATTTCCGAACATGAAGACCTCGGCATGGGCTTTACACTCGCCATGCATGACCTTGAAATTCGCGGCGCTGGCGAACTCCTAGGTGGAGAACAAAGTGGCAACATTCATGAAATAGGCTATTCGCTTTATAATGAAATGCTTGAACGTGCCGTCCATTCAATTAAAGACGGCAAAGAAATTGATTTAGTTAAACCGCTTGCTGTCACAACCGATATTAATCTTCAGATCACAGCACTTATCCCAGAAACGTTCGTGCCTGATGTTCACACACGCTTACAATATTACAAACGTATCGCCAATGCGAAAACTGAATCCGCTCTTGATGATGTTATGGCTGAAATGATTGATTGCTTCGGACTACTTCCTAATGAACTCAAACATCTTTTTGCCATCACAGAGTTAAAGCTAACCGCGCTAACATTGGGTATCGGTAAAATTGAAATGCACGCGCAAGGCGGCCGATTTGAATTCAGCGATAAACCCAATATCAACCCCGCTAAACTCATCTCATTAATTCAAACTGAGCCTGACACCTACCAACTTATAGGCCCAACAAAGCTTCGCTTTAGCGGGGACTGCCCCCTGCCTGCAGAAAAATTTGAACTGATTGAAAGCATCTTTACTGCCCTGTCATAACACGCCATTCGCCACTCAGTGGAAATTGCTGATATATGGGCTATACTGTAAGAACAATAGAATAAGCGAGGCAATCAAAATGAAATCGCAAATTAAACAAGCACTTGGCATCATCGCCACGACATCACTCTTATTAGCCTCTCCAGCAGCCCTAGCGGATAATGCCACTACCTGCAAACTTGGCAAAACCTGCGAATTAGGCCTAGCGTCTAAAGCCATATTCCCAATTATTGAATCTGGCCAATATAAATGTGAAGTTAGCTATCACGGAACAGAGGTAGCACTGCAAGAGCACGAAGCCACTCTACAAGCAGGCAACAACACTGAATTTAAATCAGCAGCTTTAGATATAGAAGGCGATGAAATAACCCAGGTCAATGCAGTTATAACCAACAACGCTGGCGAACTGATCATAAAGTCTTCTGACTATACACTCTACTTCAATGCAACGGCATTTTGCTCCAAAGCTTAAAGGCACTTTTTCATAGAAAGTTCAGCGATTGACTCTATGGAAACACACCATCGAACCTTATACTTGTCTACGGTTTAACACGTAAAAGGAAATTGATGATGAAACTTAGCACACTAGAATATTTAGCGCTGGTCTTAACAATTATCGGCGCACTTAACTGGGGACTGGTCGGCGCACTGGGCTTCAACCTTGTTGACACTGTTCTTGGCTTTATGCCGTTGTTGGTAAAAATTACTTATATTATCGTTGGCCTAAGCGGTCTATACATGATCTTTGTTCTAATAAAATTCCAACAAACTTAATCGTCATTGTTTCGCCTTGCAGGTCGCATATACCTACAAGGCGAACATACTAATACACACTGACGTAAGCTCCAACTGCTAGAAACACTACCGAAACCGCGATCAATATTGATAATAAAAATGCGCCGCCAAACAGGTGGTAACTTGAAATCAATTTTTTTCGGTATCTTGCAGACCATGCCATCAATACCGGCAACAACATTAATAAAATAACGCAAAATATCCCAGCATACGAAAGCGCTTTAATGAAAATGGCAGGATAAAAAATAATGATTAACAAGGAAGGTATAAACGTTGCTAATGCTATCTTTATGCGGCCAACCCCTTCTTTTTTTATTGCCAAGCCATCAGATAAGAAGTCGGACAGAGAAAGCGACACGCCTAAAAATGAGGTTAACATACAAATAGACGCAAACAAATGAATCGCAATTGAGACAACTGTGCTTTGCGTCAAAGCAACAATAGCATCCGATAGCGCTGTAACAGGCGCTGCTGAACGGCCTATTGCTAACAGCCCATGCTCACCTTCGAGCGCTAACACATCCTGCACCATGGCTACCCAAACAACATAAAGAAGCAATGGAATCAAGCTGCCAATAAATATCGCTCGACGCAACATCTTAACATCGCCATTAAAGTACGTGCGAAGACTAGGCAGTATAATCGCATACCCAAACGATGTGATAACAACGGTCATTCCAGGCAGAAGCCCTGGCAATGTACCTAAAGGCAGGTCATGTAAATCCACGAACCATGATAAACTTGCGAGCAAGAGAAGATAGAGTGCAAGCTTGCCCGTCATCAAACCTCGGTTTAAGTAGTCTACTGACTTCACTCCATGATAAACGACATAACCAAAAATTAAGACGAACAAGATTGAGTCCACCCACAACGGCAGCTTTAAATTAATAGATTGGAATAAACCATTAATCACATCGGTTCCACCAGCGATATAGGCGGATAGCAACGCGTACAGCAATAACAGATAACTTCCCCACGCCAACACCTGACCTGGCAGACCCAAAGTAGCCTTCGCCATGGATATCAAATTACTGCCATCAGGAAGGGCCAAGTTGACCTCTAACAGCAAAAAAGCACCCGCCGTCATCACGCTCCAGCAGAGCAACAATAACCCGCAGGTAGGCCAAAAACCGCCCGGTACGGTCGCAATAGGTAACGCTAAAATACCACCACCAACAGACACGCCGATGATCAATAAAACACCACCAAACAGCTTAAAATCCATAGAATCCTCATTTGACTTTTACGTGTGAAAGAACCACAATTCTGAACGAATTTAAGCAGGTGAGCAAACTTTATTGCTCATATTTTTTGCAACAATTAACCAGGAGACGGGTTTATGACAGCTCAATTGCAAAACACGATCGAAAGACTCTCAGAACAAGGAAAAGGAATCCTCGCGGCTGACGAAAGCACAGGCACAATAACAAAGCGCTTTGAGACTATCGGCACAGAATCTACCGAAGAGAACCGTCGCAGCTATCGCGACATTCTATTTAGCACACCTAACCTAGGCAATTACATCTGTGGCGCCATTCTCTTTGAAGAAACATTAATGCAAAAATCCGGAAACGGCAAAACAATACCCGAAGCATTATTAGAGCAAGGCATCCTTCCCGGCATTAAAGTCGACAAAGGACTCATCGAGCTCGTCAACAGCATAGGCGAGCAAACAACTCAGGGGCTAGACGGCCTGCCTGAAAGATTAGCGCAATATAAAGAACACCAAGCAGCCTTCGCAAAATGGCGCGCGGTTTATAAAATTTCCGATACCGAACCTTCCCGTCTTGCCATACGCAAAAACGCAGAAGATCTAGCGCGCTATGCCGCAATCTGCCAATCACTAGACATTGTTCCCATCGTTGAACCTGAAGTCTTAATTAATGGCAATCACAGCATTGAGCGCTGCGCTGAAGTGACTGAAGCAGTGCAAAACGCTGTCTTCACCGCATTGCGTGCCAACAAAGTAAAACTCGAATACATCATGTTAAAACCTAGCATGGTTATTCAAGGTTTAGACCACAGCAAAAAAGCCAACGCGGAAGAAGTTGCCGAGTGGACACTTAAAATCTTGCGTCGCACAACACCAGGCGCCGTCCCTACCATTAACTTTTTATCTGGCGGACAGACAGACGAAGAAGCGACAATGAACTTACAAGCAATGAATGCACTTTCGGGCAGAAAGCCTTGGCACCTCAGCTATTCATACGGTCGCGCATTACAAGCACCCGCATTAAAAGCATGGCTAGGTGAAACTGCGAACACTGAAGCGACACAAGCCGCATTATTAAAACGCGCCATACTCAATAGCGCCGCTGCAAATGGTGAATACTCACCTGAGCTAGAAAAATCAACGGATG
>DKOI01000009.1 GCA_002469885.1 Legionellales bacterium UBA7366
AAGAAGCACCAAAGACAATATCACCGTCAAACATCGTCATGCTCGGTGACTGCGATAAACTTAAACCCGACGAGCCCATCTTCGCTAAACGATAGCAACGTGATTGCGATAAACCCGCATTCGTGAAGATGGCAACTAAGGTGGTATTTTCAATTAATTTATCGCGATATGATTCGCCCAACAATAAACGGGCTTTAGAGCCAATAAAATTACCATCAGCATCACGTGCGCCAGCAATAATCTCGCCTCGCTCGTTAATCACATCACCCACACAATTAACAACAGCAAAGGCCTCAACAATCACACCCGAAGATAAGTGTGCCACACCGTGCCCAAAGCCCGCTGCTGTGCTTTTAGCATCAGCAAACAACTTGCCCACACTCGCACCAGCACCGGCGCCTATACGCCCTATAGAGCGCTCACCACGCACAGCGTTCTCGCAAGCAAGAAAGCCTTCTTCGGCAGTGGGTGGATTAATATCAGGCTTTAAATCATAAATCGCGGCAGCGGGCACTATGGGTACAATCGCATTCGGTGTCTGCAAACCTACACCGCGTGCCTGGAGATAGTCCATCACCCCGCCAGACGCTGCGAGCCCAAACGCTGACCCACCAGATAAACATAAACCATGCACCTGACTCACTAAGTTTCCACGATCCAACAAACTAATATCTCGCGTAGCCGGGGCCATTCCGCATAAATAATACGCACAAGTTGTGGGCTGATCAAACAGAAAAGCCGTGCAACCGGTGTTCTCGCGGTGATAATGTCCAATCGATAAGTTTTCTAATAACATGATCGTAATTGTAGCAGCTTTATATAAAGATGTTGAAGTTATCACACGCAATATGTCACAATTGTTAACAAATCAAACAAGAGACTCGCATGAGCAGACGCATTACGACATTCTTTCTCCTAATCTTAGTGTTATTTGCACCACCAATTGCGTTAGCCAAAAAAACGCCCAAGTCAAACTTTCGCTTCGAACTCAGCGGCGTACAAGGCGCTGCTAAAGAAAACATCACAAAGCGATTAGAGATCATTCAAAAATCGTACCCAACCCCACTCTCCGAACGCGATATCAACGCCATTTATGCAAAAGCGCCTGAAGAGATTCGTGAGGCAATGAAACCTTACGGATTCTTCAAAGCCCTCATCAACACCAATCTAACGCACGTGAAAGATCAATGGGTCGCACACTATGAAATTTTCGAGGGCCCCATCATGCCCATTACGCGCGTAAACATTCAGGTAACCGGCGATGGAGAAAATAGCGAAACCCTGAAAAAACTGATTGATGATTTCCCTATCAAAAACGGCGACCGCTTTATTTTATCAAAATACGAAAGTGCGAGAAACGATTTACTAAATGCGGCTGAACAACACGGCTACATCTACGCAAAATACACACACGATGAAATCGTGATCGACATGACAACCTACAGCGCTAAAATCATTTTTCACTTAGACACTGGCAAACAATATCGCTTTGGTGACATCATCTTCCACAGCAAAGTCTACAGCGATGCGTTTTTAAAATGCTTCCTCACCATCAAATCAGGCGACATCTATTCCAGTGACAAATTAGTCGCGCTACAAGAAAGCCTAGCAAGAAGCGTTTTCTTTTCAAGCGCTGCTATCGATCCAAACACTAACGATGTCAACAATGTTGACGTGCCCATCACCATTAACACAAAACCTAGTTCAGCGCGCAAGTACCGCTACGGTATTGGTTACGGCACCTACACTGAACTCAGAGGCTCTATTGAACTCACCTACCGACACCTTACAGACTCAGGACACTACGCACGCATCTTTCTTAACGGTTCTGCGATTCAAGCCGGTATCACAGCGCAATATGTCATACCAGGCTCAAAACCGCTGACAGATCAACTTATCATTGGGGCACAGAAAAAACGGGAGACACCCAACACAGGATTCACCGATCTGACCAATGCTTCACTTAATTATCTCTGGGCAATTAACCGTTGGAATTTTAAAATCGGCAGCGCTTATCAATTCGAATCGTACAGAGTCACTGATGAAGATGCCGTTGAGCGCACCAACTTTTTTATGCCTGAGTTTAACATGGGATACGACGGCGCTGACCACCCCTTCAACCCAACCAAAGGGTTTACACTGAACTTAAACGTGAGAGGCGCTGACGAAGCCCTGTTGTCTGACACCAGCTTCACACAAGAAACCTTAACTGGCAGATTCCTCATCCCGATTTCAATAAACAATCGCGCCTTACTGCGCGGAAAAATTGGCGTGACCCAAACTAGCGACCTAGACAACCTCCCCCTCTCGATCCGCTATAAAACAGGCGGCATTGGGAGCTTACGAGGGTTTAGCTATGACGACATCGGACCAGGCCAATACACCAAAGAACTAAGCCTTGAATTACAACACAGAGTTACCGGGGGGCTGTACATTGCCGCCTTTGCCGATACCGGCATTGCCGCCGATGAGGTCTCTCACTCTATGGAAAAAAGCGTAGGACCCGCATTAGTCTACCAATCACCGTTTGGCTCTATTTCGATAAGCTACGCAAAAGCCATCACAAAAGACGGGCAACCCTGGCGACTGGAATTTAATATAGGAACCACATTATGAGGGTATTAAAAAAGTGTTTCCTCTATACGTTTAGCCTTCTTATCGTGATCATCGCCATCACCCTGTTCGCACTTACAACGCGCCCGGGTCTTGTGACTGTTGTGACTCTTGCTGAAAAGTTTTCGCCAGGCGAATTGGAAATTGGGTCTGCTCACGGCAACTTGCTGCATTCACTTAACTTAGAAAACATACGCTATACTGATGAAGGCCAATCAATCAACATCAAACGCCTTAAACTAACCTGGAGACTCACCTACCTACTCGAGGGTCGAATTTACATTCCCAGCCTTATGATCGATCAAATTAGAATAACGACAACCAACACTAATGAAAAACCCAGCAGCGACGAATTGAGCCTTCCTGAAATCAGCCTGCCCATCCAATTTACGGTAAACAAGCTCACCCTCTCTGACATTAACATTAATAACACCCTCGTTGACAAAGTGAACTTCAGTGGCGAGAGCCATGACAACACCATCAATATTAACACGCTCGATGTCAGCGCCTTAGACGCTCACGTTAAAACAAAGGGCACGATCAACTTAAACGCCCCACTCTCAGTCGCCCTTAATACTACGGTGCAAGTCAATGTCGCTGTTGATCAAACACTGCATGCCAGCATTGACCTTGAAGGATCGTCCAAAAAAATCGCCCTGGTCGTCAATACTGAAGCCCCTTTTAACGCAAACATACACGCCACCTTAAAAGACGCACTCACAGACGCCAGCCTTAACTTAACTGCCCACTGGGAAAACATCGTCTTTATTCCTGAAAAAGGAAATCGCATTCGCAGCAATCTTGGTGACTTGCGTTTTTCAGGCAATCTTGACGACTACGAGCTTGATTTTAAAGCCGATATTGCGGGCAATGAAATCCCAAAAACTGTTATTGCAACCAACGCAAAAGGTGATTCAGAGAAAGCCTCGCTAGGCACTTTAATTATTGAAACTCTGGGCGGCACATTTACCGGACACGCAAATCTAACGTGGAAACCCATCTTAACTTGGGAGGCGGTTTTGAATGCTGAGCACATCAACCCCGGCACGAAGTGGCATGACATACCCGGCAATATAAACTTCAACATCACAAGCGCAGGGCGAAAAGAATCGACTCTACTCACACACACCTCAGTAACCGACTTTCAAGGCTCATTGCGCAATTTTGACATTGACGGCAATGCAAACATCTCAACTGATGATACGCTCATCACGCTCACCAATACGCATTTTAATCTCGACGATGCCAGCATCACAATCAACGGTGATTTACTCAAACGCTGGAATTTCAATTGGGACATCGCAATTCCAAACATGTATGCTCTGACACCCTACGGTTCGGGTAGCATCACGACAAAAGGCAGCGTCAAAGGGGATACCGATTCACCAAACATTGAATTGACCGCGAATGTGAATCAGTTGAGCGTTCAAGAAGCGCATATAAAACAACTGAGCATTAACGGGAACGTTGACTTAGCGCCAGGAAAAACATCAACACTCTCCGCTAAGGGAAATACGTTTCGCTACAGAGAATTTATCCTAGACAATCTCAGCGCGGCCTTTAAAGGCACCACCGAAAAACATCAATTCGATGCTGCTGTTAGCAATCATGATATAAACCTTAACGCCTCTATCACCGCTGGATATGACCAGGAAAAATGGGTAGGCCAAATTACCCAACTGGACTTAAGCTTTTTAGGGGCTAGGGCTTGGAAGCTTGATACAGCCGCAGATTTTATTGCCAGCAAGAATCTCGCGAGCCTTTCCACGCTGACGCTACGATCTGACAACCAAGAGATAATTCTGCACGGTGATTGGGATAATACGCAAAAACTCAATGCGACGTTTGATCTCAATAACTTTTCTCTTTCACAATTTAAAGACTCCATGCCTGAAGGCCTGTCTTTACACGGCAGCACAGAATTGCACGCTAAAGTAACCCGAGAGAATGAGGCATCCCCCCTGATTGCATCACTCATTGGAAACTTAACGCCTGGCTGGATTGAATACCCTGTTGGCGAAGAAGAACATAAAATTGCGTTTGATGGTGGCCACTTAAATGCAAATCTGGATTCGAAAGGCTTACAGTCTGAGCTGCTGGTTAACGTAGATGATAAAACACCGATTGATATTCAGTTTGCCCTGCCTAAACTGAACCCTTTAACTGAGTTTGATCTCGACCAACCCGTCGTTGGTAAGATTAATTTATCGATAAACAACTTAAACATTATTCCAACACTCTCGACATACATTAAGGAAGCCAGGGGCACAATTAATTCCGACCTCACCGTCGCCGGCACACTAAACAAGCCTGAAATTAATGGCGCGATCACGCTAAACGACGGGCGTCTCACATTGCCGAGCTTTGGGCTTAACATCACCGATATGAACCTCAGCCTGACAAGTCGAAATGACTACACCCTATTGCTTAACGGCACAATGAAATCAGGCGACGGTGATCTCACCCTCAAAAGTGAAATAACGCCTGCGCCGGATAACTTAAAAGCCGTTACAAGCATCACCGGTACTAACCTCCAAGTGATGAACACAAAGGAATATGCCATTGTCGTTTCACCTAAGCTGACGCTTGACTACTCACCTGAAAAACTGACCTTAGGCGGCAATGTCGATTTAATCCAAGCTGACATTAGACCGAGAGACTTTAGCTCAACTCAATCGCTACCGGACAATGTGACGTATAAAGGTGTTGAAAAAAAAGAAGATCCTTTCAAAGTGGATGGCGATGTTACAGTCAACATTCTCAACCCTATTCATTTCAGGATGAGTGGCTTGGATGCCAACATTTTCGGTAAATTGAAAGTCACCCTCATTCCTGAAGGTGCTCCTTTAGGCAATGGCGAACTCAATGTCACAAAGGGAAGTTACAAAGCTTACGGCCAAGACTTGACGATATCTAAAGCACAATTCATCTATAATCAAACCCCCATTAGTAATCCTGCTATTTCTATACGCGCAATTCGAAAAGTGAAAGTCGTCAGCTCTTCTGACTCGGGCGATAGCATTAAAGCCGCCACAGTTGGCATCATCGCGCAAGGCACGCCACGCAACTTGCATTTGAACTTGTTTTCAGACCCCTCAGGCATGAGTGAGGGCGATATACTCTCCTACATTATGTTAGGCCGCTCTCAGGACCGCGTTACAGCGGCGCAAGCAGCATTATTATTACAAGCCATTGCGACGACAAACTCAGATAGCAGCGAAACAAATGATATCGGCAAAAAACTTCAAGACACTTTAGGCTTAGATGAGCTGACATTTGAAGATAACCCTCAGATTGATCCTGAAACAAATCAAGCAGAGGATAACACCTCTTTGGTTATCGGAAAATCACTGACGAAGAAAATTTCATTACAACTCAGCATGGGCTTGCTCGTCCCCGTCAACGCAATGCGCTTGGTCTACAAAATGACGGACCGCATTTCTGCACAAGCCGAAGCAAGCTCAGTCGAACAAGGTGCTGATGTGTTTTACACTATTGAAAAATAGAACCTCAACAGCCTTGAGTAGATCCACCCCACAAAAGAATCAACACTTTAAACTGATCTTGCCCCAATAAAACGGACACCTTACTAAGCTACTTTTGTGGCTTCAAATGCTTCTGGGCTTAAATAGCCTAAAGTCGAGTGAAGCCTCTTACGATTATAATACACTTCAATATATTCGAATATCTGTTTTTTTGCATCCTCCCGTGTTGTGAATTTTTCATTGTGTATTGATTCAACCTTGAAACTGTGATTCCAGCTTTCCATTGCGGCATTATCAAAGCAATCACCGCGCTTGCTCATACTGCAGATTAAATTGTGTTTTCTTAACAGCGCTTGATATTGGTGAGAACAATACTGACTGCCACGATCAGAGTGCACAATGGTCCCTTTCGGCATACCACGTCGCCACATTGCCATTTGTAATGCATCGCTGACAAGTGTTGCTGTCATCCTATCTGAGAGCGACCAGCCAATGAGAAATCGCGAATACAAATCCATTACAGTAGACAGATATAACCAGCCTTCGCCCGTCCAAATGTATGTGATGTCGCTCACCCATTTTTCATTCGGTTTTTGAGCGGTAAAATCTTGTTGTAATAAGTTATCAGCAACAGGAAGGTTGTGATTGCTGTTTGTTGTCGCTTTAAATTTACGAGCCGCTTTGGCGCGCATGCCCGCCAACCTCATCAATTTAGCAACACGATGCCTTCCGGCTTGCTCACCTTCAGCTTGCAAGCGGCGGGTAATCCGAATCGATCCTGCTCGACCTTTCTCATCTTGAAAAATAGCCGTGATCTTTTCAGTTAATAGCTCGTTGGCTTGCGCCCTGGCTGAAGGCTTTCTTGTAAGCCAGCTATAATAGCCGCTTGTTGATACAGCAAGTAATCGACACATCATATTGACTGGGTAGTCATTTAAATTTGACTTAATCATTCCGTACCTCGCTTCGATTCTTCCGCGAAGTACGCTGCCGCCTTTTTTAGAAATTCGTTCTCCCTGGCAAGCCTTTGGTTGTCACGTTTGAGCTGGGCAAGCTCAGCATGCTGCAACTTCTGTTGCTCAAGCGTGCCATTACCTTGTTTTGATTTTGCGCGCCACGTGTATATTAAGGACTCTGATATTCCAAGGTCACGCGCCGCTTGGGATACACCACTTTGTTTGGCCCGCACTAGCGCCTGATCTTTAAACTCAACACTGTATTTTTTATATGCCGCTCTCTTTTGCTTAACTGTTTCGCTCATTTTCTCACCTCATTTTTGAGAAGTTTACTCTCTTAGTGAGGTGTCCATCAAATCAGGGCAAGATCATCATATGCTCCTTTGTAATCTTTAGGGGACAAAGTACATTGTGCTGGTATATCCTTGTCCTTGCGCCATACCCTTTTTCGCTTAGGCCCTCCTAAGTTTTTGCTTTCAACTTTATATGCAACCCAATCCGAGAATCTTGTATCACAATTTGCTGCTAATATAAAAATCCCATGGTCTATTACAATATCGTTCGCATTATCAGGGCAACAATTATTTAAACATACTGAACTATGAATTTTGCATAATTGCTGATTATTAACTTCATGATACTTTGGAATACTCTTGCAACCGAAAACTAGCAACGAAACTATTGAGATTACGATATAATAAAAGTTTTTAAATTTTAACATGGCTCTCAATTTTTATTAATATATTTTATATCTAGCACATGCTGTAAATAGCACAGATTGTCTATAATTTGCATTTCATTGTTGATTAGCTCTTTATTATACTCTCTTGTTCTTATCTGAGTTTCTAAAATTTTTTGTCGCTTAGAAAATAAAGAGTTGGTCTTAGTAAATACAGCTTTACTAGCTGGAAAGTATACAACTTTTAGCAATTCAAAGTTGTTTAAAATTGGTTTAATAATACTTAAATGTTTTTTAAGTTCATATTCTCCTAGATTATCTATTGGTTCAATTTCATCGCGTTCCCAAAGGGCTTTCTTAATTTCAATTAAATGCGCATAGGCCACTATAGCTTGGTCTCTTATCTGTGATGCTGCAAGGCGCTTTGAGCTAAGTTTATATTGAAAAAAATTATAGATGCAAGTAAGAAATGTTCCTAACAAAGCTCCTCCAGCTGTGAGCTCTGCAACTAATAAATTTGAAACATCTGTACTCATCTACACCTTTTCCATTAAGACTTAAATAGAACATTCACAGCAGAATCGGCAAACTGTCGCCCTGCTTCAATGTACTCTAGCACTGTTTTTGTTGATCTCCAACGGCCATGACGTTGAATAGATGGCATCGAAGCTCCTAAGCGTGATGCTTCAGTTGCAAAACCCCTTCTTAGCGAATGACTTGAAAACTGTTCCGGGTTGGGTAGACCTATGTCTTTGGCGAGCTGTCTTAGGATGCGATTCCAATGTCTTGGGCTTATACCCTTTTCACTTATTGTGCCTGTTTTGGAGATTCTTCTAAAAATCAATCCCCCGCTTGGGTGAGAGGCTTGTCGCCAATCTATTAGTGCTCTGACTGGGCAACGAGATTCATTGCCAAAGGGTATGACACATCTCGTGCCCTCACCCATTTGATCAGTCTTGCTTCTCGGCAGGGTAACAATCATACCATCAGTAACAAATTGCACATCCTCCCACTTAAGTGAAATTAACTCAGATCGCCTAAGGGCACCAAAAAAGCCAACAAGCAGAAGTGCCCGGTTTCTAAAAGAAATTGCATCGCCCTTCTCATCTAAAAAGCCAACCATTCTATCAAGGTCTTCTAATCGTAAAGCCAAAGCCTGTTTTCTGGGTTTCCCGTGAAGTCTCGATATACCACTTATGGTTCTTCGAACGGACGGATTATCAGTCGGATCTTCGAAGCCCTTCAATTTGTGCCATTGACGAAGTGCGGTCATTCTTCTTCGTAGTGTACGTGGATTAAGCGTATGTACACATTCTTGCAAGTACTCAACAATGATTTCTGGAGTTGTAGGCAAGCTGCCGCGCTGCTCTTCAAAATGGCGAATATCATTTTGATATGCCAAACGAGTATTATCGCTGGTTGCTGCTTTAATATATTTAGATACTTCTTCATCAACTTGTAGATCACCTGGTTGATGAATAACGTCCATTAATTCCATTTCGGGCATTACCCTGCTCCTTTTCATTTCAAGAGACTAACTCGTGCTAATTTCTCTCAAATGCGCGTAGCACTGCATTATTCTTTATAATGTACCATAACATCCATTATGGGACCTAATAATAACAGAATACAAACAAACCAAAACCATGCTATTATATCTCCGGTGACACATCTCCGGTGATACAGGGAAAAAACGACATGGATGAAATACGCACAAATCGTAAAAAAGAAACACAGAAAAAATACCGGAAAGCGCAATCTAACAAAGGATTCGTTCGATTCGAAATCCAAGTCTCCCAAGAAACCAAAAATCAATTCGACAAAATCGTCAACGCCATCGCCGATGAATTCCACGAACCCTGGGACCCAAGACAACGAATCGCCAAAGCCCGTGCCCAAGCATTCAACGAAATTACCCAAGGCATCGCGCACGACTTCAAATTTCTAAACAACCAAATTGACGCCCTACGAGCTGAAGTCGAAGCACTATCACCCTCCTTCTTTAAAAAAGATTTAAGCAACATGCCACTTCCACACACCATCGCCTCACTCCCAGATGACCCACAGCACCTTAAAAAGCTCCTCGCTGATACCTACAAGGAATCCCTTACCGCTAAGAAAGACGCTAATAAATATAAAGGATTAGCTAAACAGTATGAAGAACTCTACGACGCTATGTCGACATATAACGACACTCTCAAGGAGCGTTTACTCGCCCATGGCGAACCTAGTGACCCCTAAAAGTCGGTTGATTATACGTCTAACCTAGCTTTCAGTTTAGAGCGAAAAGTAACTCAAAACGGATACCTAAAGAGTCCCACAAACGTCACACTTAGATATATAACGCACGCTTAAACAGCCCTAATTAGCCTCCTACAAGCCGTTAGAGGACGAAAAGATTCATCCCACAAACGTCACACTTACCAAGACTGTTTAAATTATAAACTTAGTTAAAATTAAACTAATTTGTTATTTTTCAGCGTGTTACAGAATTCTCCCCAGGGGAATATTTAAACCTTTCTTAAAAGTTTTTGAAAAATGCTCGCCCTGATAAGATTACTGCGCGCAGCATCTAGCAAAGGATTCTTCTTCCTTACAACCTCTACTGACTCTTCCAAGCTCTCCCACAAATCAAGATTAATCCGAAGGCTTATTGTCTTTGATAACCCCGTCATCTCAGAGGCTATATCAACATATTCTTCAAAATTTGGTATTTTAAGAAAATCTGAAATAGCCTCTTGCATCCATTTACTCTTTCCCCTTAACCCGTACCCATCAGAAACTATCGTAGAAAGCATTCGCTTTTCTAGATCTAATGGCAAACGGATGGAGGTTGTTTTTGTTTGCTTCATGCTTCCTCGTACTCTTTAACATTTTCTAATTTTTCAATTAACAATTTAAAAGCTTTAGATACGGATGAGTAATCTTCCCAGTCGACTGACTTAAACTCACTCTTAAATTGACTTAATCCTGGTGTTTTTGTCACAGCTTCTACAATCTGTCGAATTACCGCTTTATTTTGTGTATGCCCCAGATTTACACGTGATGGCGCCCTACCGGTTGTATTCTTCAAAACAGATTTTACGTTAGGTTTTGCAGGAAGATCTGGCTTTGTTTCGTTAGTGATTTCAGCAAAACTCTCTCCCTTCGTAGCTAACTCTATTGCTTGTTTTCTTTTGTCAGGGTCACTGATTTTATTTAGCTCAATCACCCTCTTTAAATTGTTTAAAACGCCCTGCTCAATCATCGAATAGAGATCTGCATCTAGTTTAAAAACTGTAATATATCTAGATGCCGATGAACTTGAAATTCCAAATAAATCTTGTAATAAGTTCAGTGAAAGCTTCGATTTAGGATTAGTTTTTAAATAAGTCTCAACGATGTTTCTCATATTCTCTACACGCTCAAATAGCGTTAAGTCTTCCCGTGTGTTGTTTTCAAACCACTGCGCTAATTGTCGCTTAATTCCTGTTGGTTTCTCTGAAAATGCTCTAGCTTCAATATCCTCTCTTTTAAGAAGCAAGCTAGCTAGGAATCGCCTCTCTCCTGCTACTACACGATATTTTTCAGCATCTTTGTAAACAATAATTGGATGCAGCAATCCAGCCTCAGAGATACTATTTGCCAATTCCTGAATACCCTCTAGCTCCCGCTGTTTTACTTTAAAATCAGGATCTGCCTTCTTAAGTCCGCTTATGACATCTGCCGGTGAAATTTTAAATTTTCTAGGATTATTTTCATCTAGCTCAATCCGGTTCAACGGGATCACTGTATTACGATATCCGGTATCAGTGCTTTCACCCATCTTTACAGCATCGGTCATGCCTTGACTAATAGAGCTTGAAATTCCAAATCGTTTTTTACCACTCATACACACTCTCCTTGAAAACTAAATACTTTCTCTGCCATATATTCACATACTCGCAACGCTTCTTGTCTAGCAACATTACTTTTAGGTAAATCAAATACTGATCTAGGGTTTGAACCTGTGCATGCAGTTTCAGCAAATATAACCCTTCTAGATAATTTTATATCTTTAGGAAAAACATACTTGCCCAGTTCAGGATGTTTTAATAAGTCATCGTATAATTGATTATGTAACGCAGTTCTATTGTCAAACATATTAGGCATAATACCGACTAACTGTATTTTTTCTCTGTTACTTCTCTTAAAGTTCTCTTGCATCCACAACTGTAGGATGCCGTAAACGCCGTGTATTGAATTTTCTTCCATAATGGAAGGTATAACTATATGCGTTGCTGCGCGTACCGCACTGATGGTTAATGGCCCTTTCGATGGCGCTGTATCAATCACAACGACATCATAAGTGCTTTTAACTTCAGGTAATGACAAAAATTCATTTAATCTATCATGAACTTTATGCGCTACTTCATTTTTTCTAACGTGCTCGGCTGATAATAATCTGCTCCCATTTGCTGGTGCTACATCCAAATCACTAATATATGTAGGATATGGAATAACGGGTTTGCCGTAAAAAATATCTGAAATACTGCTTCTTCCATCCCAATCTTCATCTTCTGGATCTGTTGGATCGTAATCAGGATGTATAGGAGGAATATGGCCCTCAGGTGAAGATGGATCTACCTCCATAGGTAAATAACGACTTGAAAAATTACACTGTCCATCTAGGTCTATAGCAAGCGTCTTTTTTTTAAGAATGAGACTACAGTATTCGGCAAACATGGCACTTACTCCAGTTTTACCAACGCCGCCTTTATTATTTGCGGGAGTAAAAACAATCATTGTGTACATCCTTTATTAACAACAACAATAAAATTGTATTACGTTAAATCTTAAATTACAATGATTGTTATTGACTCTAAATAACAGCTAATAGTGTTGTTATAAGTTTTTAAATGTTTCTAAGTGTTTATATATGTTTCTTGTTATGCAATTGATTGATTATAAACACAAAATTGACAGTAAGTGTGACGTTTATGGGACTAAGTGTGACGTCTATGGGATTAAGTGTGACGTCTGTGGGATTAAGTGTGACGTTTATGGGACTTAATGTGACGTTTGTGGGATGATAGTGTGACGTCTATGGGACTAAGGTAAAGTAACAATGGAATGTACAGAAAAGTTAGAAAAAAAGAATAGGGCGACTCTAAAAAAACACACGGCCGCTATTCACTGCTCAAATTCTCAAACATTATTACAAAGAAAAATTAGTAATGTGCTTTTGTACCATGCTTATCATAATCTTTTGGATAAAGAAGAACATGAAATTTCCGTGCCACTTTTATGTAAACTGATAGGCTATTCAGGTAACAATCATCCTGCGATTAAGCAGGCCCTTAAAGAGCTTATCTCAACAGTTTTAGAATGGAATTTAACGGATGATAACACCGGGGAAGAAGAATGGAATGCGTGTTCTGCATTAGCTTCTGTTAAGCTAAAGGGGCCAACATGTACTTATTCGTACTCAAAGAGTTTGCGTGAATTAATGCATAACCCATCTATGTATGGTCAAGTCGGGATCGTTGTGCAGGCACGATTTCGCTCAAGCTATGGTTTGGCTCTGTATGAGAACTGTGCAAGATATTCAGAATTAAAATCGACTAAATGGTTTGACATAGAAATATTTAGGAAGTTGATGGGTGTTCCTGATACCAAGTATAAAGCCTTTAGAGATTTCAAAAGAAGGGTGCTTGATAAAGCAGTCGAAGAAGTGAATGCACACTCTGATCTCATTGTATCACCGGAAATACACAGAGTAGGGCGTAAAGTTGATAAGATTCGTTTTAGTTTAAGAATGAGAGCTAAGAAAAAAGCACTTGGAGCTTCCTCACCGATTGAGCCAAAAGAGAACGATATAGATGATGTGAAAGATATTCTCATAAAGGAATATGGTGTGAAAGGGGAGGTAGCTAATGATCTTCTACGTAAATATGGTGCCAATTATATATCACAGAAAATTAATATTGTTTGTGAGCTTGATATTTTTAAGCAGGGTAAGGTTAGGTCAATTGCGGCTTTGTTAATTGATGCCATTAAGAATGATTATGCTGAGGAAACTTCATCTCATAATTTATCGATCAAGTTGACACAAAAACGCCAGGTAGATATTGAAAGAAAAACAAAGCTTCGTTTAGAGTATGATAAATACTTAATAGAGGAGATCATTTCTAATTTCAAAGGTATTAATGAAGTAGAACAAAATCTAATCGAACAAGAGTACTTAGATTTATTAAACAAAGACTATCGGGAGAAACCTATTCTTGTTGGCTACCGTCATTCTGGTATTAAATCAGATGTCATTAAAGACCATTTTGTAAATTATTTGAGAAATAATCATAAAGTTTTGACAAAGTCGCTGGTCAGCTTTGATCAGTACTTATTGTTAAATGAGCTTGAGGGTGTGGAGTGATTTTATTGAATATCCTTTGATAAAAGAATAAATGTTATTTTGACGAGTATAGATTAGGAAAATAAAAGTGAGTGATAACAAAAAAGATCAAAAGAAGTTTGTCAAAAAGCCATTTAGGCCATGGAATTTCGAAGAGCTGACTAATAGGACAGCTAACCAAAATGAAGTTCAAGAATCACCAGAGGCTATTTGGAACTCAGATTTTACTCTAGATTTTTTGAATGCAAGAGGAAAAAGAACACTAGCTGAACAGCTGGCGATTGAATTTACAGCGATTGGTAATGATTATCTAGTTGCAAAAATGCCTGTGGATGAAAGAACTACTCAACCTTTAGGAAGACTTCATGGTGGTGCATCATGTGCTCTGGCTGAGACAGTGGGTAGTGTGGCCGCAAATTGTTGTGTAGATAATCAAAAATATGTCTGTGTTGGTTTAGAAATCAATGCTAACCATATCAAAGCTGCTACAGAAGGATTTGTGTATGCAAAAGCTACACCTATACACTTGGGAAAGACAACACAAATTTGGAATATCGCAATTGAGAAAGAAGAGGGGACGCTCGTTTGTATTTCTAGATTAACGATGGCAATTCTTGAAAAATGACTTGCTGAGACGAATGCTTAAGGCGCACACTCTCTCTTAACTAATAGCGTCTCAAGTATTGCTTTAGATTTATCATATATTCCAGGGCTACTCGATTCTCTTGGCCCAGCAACATTTAAGGTATGGATATGATTTTTCTGAATCCAATCTAAAATAGTATTTTCATTAATTGCTTTGGTAAGGTCTATTATGAAATAGGGCCTTTTCTTTTTCTTTAGTTCGTTAATAGTTAGCAAGGTTCCATCATTTACTTCTAAGGG
>DKOI01000013.1 GCA_002469885.1 Legionellales bacterium UBA7366
CAGTTTAAATATTTTCGAGAAGATATAAAAAGCGACAAACGTGAGAAAAATACAAAACAAAATTAACCCGAGCGCACTATAAGGCACTTCCATTAACTGCCGCAAGTCAAATCGTGCACCCAATAACACAATAGAAATAGGCAACAAAAGATGAGAACTTTTTTGTATGCCCGGCTCAAACGCTTTAGAGGGTGTCCACAGCATATTTAAAACCAAACCAATAAAAATAGCCGCCATGACAGAGTCAATCGGGTGAGCGCCTGAGAGCAAGGTAAACGGTGGAAACGGTAAGACCGACACCCCAATTGCAAGCAAGCCTAAAACGAGAGACAAAATCAAACCTGGGAAAAATTGACGCATACTAAGCAACTCCTCTTATAACACACATCAAGCTTACCACTTACCCAGCTCAATGAGAAGTCACTGGAATACTGGGCCTATAAATGTTAAGATATTTAAAGATATAGGAAAAAAAACGAAAAAAACAAGGAGATACCGTTATGTTAAAATCATTCGCGACCAAAATAAAGCCAAGGACCGCTCCGCTTAATAACCCTACTGCGTTGTTTCATTCATCACCCAAGCTTCTCAATACAGGCACGCCTGATAGACTCCCAAAATCACAAAGCTTATTTTCGGATAAATTTGGCGAAGATGCTTTCGGAGGCCTGAAAGTTAAAAGACTCCCTGAAAAAACCTTACTTGTTGGCGACGAAGACTTGGCTGCATTAAGCAATGACCCCGTATTTCTTCGCACTATTGGTACACCGTGGACAAATAACGGGAGCCTGAATGATTTCTTAGGAAGCATCGAAAAAGAAAAAACATATTATCGTTTGAAAACTAGCGGCCTTTTCGCACAATCAAATACCACCATTAAAGAAGGCGCCAACAAAGGTTATGGGAAAATCACAGCCGTTGATAAAAGTGATATCGAATTCGTCACCACCTCAAAGCCAGGTTAAACATACCCGCAAAATGACAGCCACAACATGAAAAGTTGTGGCTCATCCAACTACACAACCAAGCGTTGCGAAGCAGTCTCACTCACTTCCAATAACTGATCTTTTGTTGCATGCTCAACAACAGTTTTATCACTGCGTGATTTCATGAATAACGTTTGTTGTGCAAGGATAGATTTGACCGCTTCCGCGGATCCGACCTCAGCGTTTTCTGGTACAACACTAATGATACTGCCTTGATGCTCAACAGGGATTCTAGGCATGCTTTCAAGCTCAGCAGCCAATTCAACCGTAATATCACCGTAACACACAAAACGCTCACCTGATTTTAACTCGCCCTTATCAAAACCTGACTTCATGAGCCTTCCCATAAGATCTTCAGCTGATATTGTAAGGCTGTGAGGCACCATCACATCTACCTTAAAAGCTCTCTTGGATATCGCCATCGGATTCTCCCAAATGCTGTCGACATAATGCTTAAACAATGACGAGCTAGCGCCAACTGTCAAACACTCAGCAAGTGCGCCTGTTACTTGTAAGTTAAAAACTCTCTGGACGTTTTCAATGCCAGTACTAATATCTTCGCCATCAATCGTGTGCGTTAACTCACCAACTTCAGCGCCATCTTTTGCAAAAACCAATGAAGAAGTTTTTGTTTTTCGTGGCACATCTGTCCGAAGCTCCTGCTCCAACGCCATCAAATCATACGCCAAATAAATTTCCGGTAACAACCTAGCTAACTTAGCATGACTCGTCTTAAAACCAGTGTCGTGCAATTGAAACATAACTTGCTGCGTTGGAAGCACGGCTGTTAAATACTGAAAAACCGCCGCATGATTACTGGATGTTGAAACAGCATAAGCAGAGTTGTTATCAACAATATGATTTGGCATACAAAAGAATTTTTCTTTATGGCTACGCGAATCTTTTAATTTATTAGTTTGCAATAAATGCTCTACTTCAGGAAGGCCTGCGACACGATACAAACCACCTTGCCCTGTGAATTGACCGACAAAAGAAGGGGTAAACCTAGATAAGCGGCCGCGATATGAGTCTGCTAACAACCTATAGCTATTCATACGCAAAAAAAGAATTAATGACGATATGTCATGCGATGTCAGAATTTTTGTTGGCTTAATGATATTCCTACCAAACATAATACCCCCCGATATAAAAATTTAATACTACGCTGACAACGAAAACTCGCGACTCAATTGACTTTCTTGCTCAGCCTCAATCACCTTGGTCGGATTATTGAACAAACTACAGCTTCTCAAGTGAGACTCATGTTTTTTCAACACTGAACTCACCATTTCATCACTGCCAATTTTAGTGTGTGCTGGCACCGCATTATACGATTTTACAACACCCAACAATTCCGTGGTGATCTCAGGAAACATCTTAGAAAAAGCAACGTGAAGCGCAAAAGCATCCGCTTGTGTAATGAGCCTTTCTCCAGTTTGAATATACCGTTTTTCAATTGCCGATCTATTCATTGCTTCATAACGCTTAGGCGCTTTAGTTTCACAGTGCCCTGAAATGACAAGATCAAAACTCCAGGTTAACTGAGAAAAATTTGGATTTTTCCAAACCCCTTGCTCATAGACAGGCTGAGTTTTAATATAAGAATGATCGCCCAAAACAGTCCGCATGAATTCAGGCATAAACTGGACATAGTCAACACTCCAAACACTTTGCAAATGGGGTCTAAAGTCTCCAGGCACGCCTTTCACACCCGTCATAATATCGATTTCGGTGTCTTGAGTCGCATCCTGAGCACACCCTACCGCTGTTTTAGAAGAAACTGGCATGTCGCCCTCTACCGCTTTTCGACGTTCACACTCATCATGTGTTTCATAAATTTCAGGGCAAAGGTCCCAGTGCTTAGCTTGATTAGCTAATAGCAACCCACCAGGAGCAATGTGCAAAACCGCACCTTGACCAGGTGTAAATCTTTGACTAGTACTAGCGTAATGAAACCCTAAGTCGTAATCTGCTGTTGTTGAAAGCAGAGGTAAGCAATCATTATTAAGAAGGTGTTTTGCCATACAAACGCCATCCTCTTTTCCTTTCACTCTCGCTTTGGGATCGTAACCGACCCTGCGAGTTTGAGCAATTGCTTCAAGCTCATGATGACTCGTACCGCGAATAAGAGCGCCTGGTTGGTGTCTAGCTTTCATCTCGGTAGGATCAGCAGGATTTCCGGCTTGCACGGATCTAAAAGCGGCCAACGCGCCTGCAAATTGGTGGCTTCTTGGAACATCTGACATAAATCTCACCTGCACACGCATTTTTAATGCATAACTTGCTGGTGATGTGAGTATTTGCTTTAACATTTTTGACACCCCCCGAGTATTTTAATGTATATATTGTTTTTTTGATGTGCCTATATTACTTGATACGTATATTAAACACAAGCAATTTTGATCAAATTTTGAACCCTTGTCGCACCAACTCCAACTGATTGATAGTTAATGCATTTATTAAAGAGATGTAAACTAAGTAACCATATGCTATTATCCACCGCGAAACGGGTACTATCGGTCAGCACCTATATAAAACATCAACTTACAATAAATTTTCCGCCTAGACCGCCCCAGACAGCTTGTATGGGTAGGCCGAGAGCTGGAGAACACTAAACATGTCATTTGACAAACTAGGCTTACGAGCCGAATTATTGCGCGCTATTGAAGAAACAGGCTACACAAAGCCTACCCCTATCCAAGCTAAAGCTATCCCATTGATTATTGACGGTAAAGACATCATGGGTGGCGCACAAACAGGCACGGGGAAAACTGCTGGATTCACCCTTCCGTTATACCAACGCTTAATGGCGACAGAAAACCCAGGCGCGACAAAACGTAAAATCCGCGCATTAATCTTAGCGCCTACACGTGAACTCGCTGCGCAAGTTAATGAAAGCGTTCGCACTTACGGAAAATATCT
The DNA here is from genome assembly GCA_002469885.1 of Legionellales bacterium UBA7366. Classification (GTDB taxonomy): domain Bacteria; phylum Pseudomonadota; class Gammaproteobacteria; order UBA7366; family UBA7366; genus UBA7366. The sequence goes on from DKOI01000013.1 coordinate 3,909, forward strand.
TCCCTTAAAATCCACCGTTATTTTTGGTGGTGTAAAAATCAACCCTCAAATTAGTAAACTACGCGAAGGCGTTGATATCCTGGTCGCAACCCCAGGGCGTTTATTAGATCACGCGAACCAAGGCACCTTAAGTCTTTCACAAGTCGATATCCTTGTTTTAGACGAAGCCGACCGCATGCTGGATATGGGCTTCATTAACGACATCAAAAAAATAATGGCTCTACTGCCTAAGAAAAAACAAACCTTACTTTTCTCAGCAACGTTTTCAAATGCCATCAAAAAATTATCTAAAGACTTACTGCACAACCCCGCACTAGTTGAAGTCTCTCAACGAAACACAACAGCAGAACGCATCAGCCAAACAATCCATCCGGTTGACAAAAGTCGAAAGCGCGAACTTCTTTCTTTCTTGATTGGATCAAAGAACTGGAAACAAGTTCTTGTATTTACACGTACAAAACACGGCGCAAACAAGCTGACGAAGCAACTCATCATTGACGGTCTCACCGCTTCTGCAATTCATGGCAATAAAAGCCAGGGCGCTCGGAACCGTGCATTGTCTGAATTCAAATCTGGAAAAATCCGTGTATTAGTAGCAACAGACGTCGCAGCGCGAGGCTTGGACATCGACCACTTGCCACACGTTGTTAACTTTGAATTACCTAACATCCCTGAAGATTATGTTCACCGTATTGGCCGGACGGGTCGCGCAGGCAAAGAAGGGGAAGCAATATCATTAGTGTGCATTGATGAACACGGCTACTTGAATGATATTGAAAAAGTGATCAGTGCAAAAATTCCTAAAGTCATGATTGACGGATATGAACCAGACCCATCAATCAAAGCAGAGCCTATTAAAAAATCAGGCGGCGGCGGAAAAAGACACCTCGCACCTTCTAAGCGTGGCGGCAGAAAGCCTGCGGCGAGCGGCAATAGAAGAGGATCAGAAGGTGGCAATGGACGACCTGGTGGCAGCCGCAGCAGCAGCGCCAAGAAGAAACCAGGCAACAGAACGCGCCGCCAAAAATCTGACCGTTAAACCCAGGTAGCAGGGGCGCCAAACAGGCGCACCTGCCCAACTGCCTATGGATAAATGCCCCTGCCACGTCCGCTTGTTATGATGCGCAAAACGCTGCACAATAAAGACTGTGCCAGCGGATAAGCGGAATTAACGATGAACCTCAAAAAACGTTTTAACTTAGCCACGAATCGCTCACCTACCTTCCATAACATCGCCAAGCAATTAACCGAACTCGGCTGGACGAATATACACACCAACCTGCTAAGCCAATTCGACGAACGAAATTTTGAATACAATCCAGAAGCCGCCCAATGGCTTGAATACAAGCACCTATTAAACCTACTCGCCACGCAATACAATCTCAAGATTCAACCTGACACATTTCATATTAACGACGATAATTGGCGAACCATAGTCAACCGATTACCCAAAGACAAAACCTGGATATTAAAACCCTCAACGCTGAATAACGGCGAACACATACTCATTTTTCAATCGGCAACGGATGTTGAACGCCACTACGCACAAAACAACCGTATGGGCGGTGAACATGTATTACAGGAATACATCACCAACCCGCACCTGGTAAAAGGACCTCAAGAAGGCCATAAATACAGCATTCGAATGTTTGTTGTATTAACCAATTACGCAGGCGCATACCTCTACCCAGAAGGGTATTTTAATATCGCACTTAAACCCTACCAACCCAATAACTTTGACAATCTTGCCGCACACTTAACAAACGAACACCTAAAACATGACGTCCACAACGTGATTCAAATCCCCACCTCGCAATATAAAATCTTTAAACCTCTATATCCAAAGATTAAAACTATCGCGACCACTCTTACTAGCGCACTAGAAAATAAATTCGCCAGCGGATTTATTGCAGACAACAAAAAACAAATTGCAATATTCGGATTTGATTTTATGGCAGATCAAGCCGAAAACGTATGGCTACTCGAAGCAAACCACGCACCTTGCTTCCCCATCGACCCAGAGCACCCACTACAACAGAAGCTCTATAATGCATTCTGGAAATCCGTCGTAACACGATTCGTTGAACCTATCGCAAACAATCAAAAGCCAATAAGTAAAACGCCTTTTGAAAAACTATTGTAACTTTTTATCCAAAACAACCGCCGTGGTTAATGCGCCATTCACATTCATCGCGGTTCGCCCCATGTCAATAATCGGATCCACCGCCTGAACGAGCAAGATTACAGAAAATGGCAAACCCAACAACGTGAAAGCAACACCCGCCGCAACAAAGGCGGTTCCTGGAATACCCGACACGCCCAATGACGCAATCGCATTGACAAACATTACCATCAACACAATCTGCCATGTGATCTCTTGATGTTGAATTGTCATTGCCATCACCACTAAAATAGCCGGGAAAATGCCTGCGCATGCATTCATCCCCAAGGTTGCGCCAATACTCGGCACAAACGACGCGACAGATTGGCGCAAACCTAAGCGCTCTTTCAACGTCTCCTCACTCACCGTCAAGGTCGCAAAACTCGAACGCGAACTGAACGCTACTAGCAAAGCCACAAACGCTTTCTTGAAGTATTCAATGGGGTTCACTTTGAAAAAAAGCAATACGGAAAAATGCAAAGCTAACAATATCGCCATGGCAACATACATCGCAGCAACATAACTTAATAACCCGTAAAAGGTCTCTAACCCGTGCGTCGCCGTCATGGTCGTAATCATTGCCAAAACACCATAGGGCGTTAATGAGATCACCATCGTGGCCAACTGCTTAATCACTAAAAAGAACGCATGAATAAATTGCTTAAAAGGCAACACTTCTTCTTTATTTTTTTGATACGCGTAAAAACCCGCAATACCCAACAACAATGCAAAAATGACAATCGCCACCGTATTTCCATCAGCCATGCTCGCAAAAGGATTCGACGGCAGCATGTCTTTAATCGCAGCGCCAATACCATCATACTGATGCTTAGGCGACATTGCCGCCTCAGGCAACTGCAATCCTGCGCCTAAGTTAAACCACTGTCCCACCGTTAAACCAATGGCCGCTGAAACCGCCGTTAAGCCCAACAACATCGACACAGACCCCGCTAACAAACGACGAAGAAACGTCCCGCAGGTATCACCCATTTTCATAATGGCATCAATCATCGAGGTAAAGATTAAGGGGATCACAATCATCTGCAATAAATGCAAATAGACACTGCCCATCAAATCCGCCAGCTGCAAGACCATTGAGCTCTTCAAAGGCATCGGATTATTCGAGCAAACATGGGCTAAAATACCCAGACCCACACCACCGGCCAAACCGACCAATGTGCGAATATTAAAGGACACATTTTTCTTCTGTAAGGTGTAGAGCAGAAAGCTCAAAGAAAGTAACAAGGACAAAGGAATGTAAGTCATTGTATATCCACCGTATTAAACCCTGTAGCTAATTAGGATACCACAATTAAACTAATGATAGTTAAGCCGAGCTACCGCTTGGGCCGCCAGATAACGATCTATAGTCAGAAGCATCATCAGGCACTTCTGATAATTTTTCCTCTTTATTTGCCTTCTTATTTTTCCCTATATTATCCCTGTATTCCTTTAAGCTCAATGTGATTTTATCCTTAATAAATCTCCCGTCTTTGGCCAAACCACCCTCACGTTGCTTGCCCATATCACTATCAGCACGTTTTGTTGTTGAATCATCATGAGCAGATACAAATCCTGATGATTTAAGGCCAATTCCGCGTGTTTCTTTATCTTTCGCAATTGGCGTACCCGTTGCTAGTGCTAGCAAGTTTCTTTTGATACCCGCTAAAAACACCATATCAGGCTTAACACCAAAGACCGATTTAACTTGCGCTAACACGCGCTGCATCAACATCTCTAGTCCGCGATCACAGCTGCTTGCGCACTTGGGTGCGGCCACACCAAGCACTGAACCTAGCTCGCCCTCACATCTTGCTTTAGAGAGAATAGATCTTTCTTTACCCCATTGTTTAACGATATTATAGCCAATATAAAGTGCAACACTGATAGCAACCGCAAGTAAAATAACCTGCCCTACAACCGGAATAGCCGAAACAATTACACCTAACGAAAGAGGCGCTAACATGCTAGGGATGCCACTGCAGGCCAAAAGGATTGGCGTGCTAACGGCACCAAGCAACATAAGCGCACCGAATGATGGCATTGTTTGACTCGACCGAATAGCCACATGTGAAAACATGACTGTAAGCACTAAAAGCGTTGCGGGGGCTCCCCCCGCAAGAGCTGCGCAAGCTAAACCAATCAATGCGAAATTAAATACATAACCTACCGGGGCACCATAAAGTCCATGTAAAAATTCAAAGGCACGGTTTTTCATGATTAGACGCGCTAACTCATCAACAGGGCTTTGATAAATAACATGCCTTAATTCAAGCGACGAGTAGAGTAATGACTTATAGTTTTCTTGGTTAATATCACCCTCTAAATTGTTAATAATCTTTTCCGCTGCTTGTTTCGCTTCATTATATTCTGAAGAACCCACAGACATTCTGTGTTTTGATTTTAAATATTCAAGAATTGTTGCCGATTCTTTTGGATGCACCTTTGCTAGGTCACCTTCAATTTTTTTCTCAGCAAACGCCAACAATTTTTCTGCGCCAGCATTATCGGTGCGCGTACAAAACCACCACATATTAATGCCACGATTACTTTCAACCATTTGAAACATTACCTGTCTATAATTTCCCTGCTCTTTTGGAGGCAATTTTTGATACTCAGCCTCATTACGCACATCACTCGGATCATTTACATTCAAATACATCGGGTTTTTTTTGAACTTTTCCATGAGCGCCTTATTTGCAAGCGCTTTATGCTTCAAGGTGTTTCTACTTTTACCTGCGTCTGATTTACCTGGAATCGGACCTAAATCGGCAATTAAATTTTGATCGAATATAGGAATAACCAGTACTGCTGGTTTATCCTTGACTGAATCGGAAAGAGACCACTTGTCAGCATACGCACTCACCATTCCCTTCATTCGCCTATCCTCACCGAACAAAAGTTCATGCGTATTAGCTGTCAGACGCGCCTTCTCTGTTTCAGCCTTTTTGTGATTTGGGCGATCCTTAAGTTTCTTCGTTTTTAAAACGCTACCAATCTCCATCAGCGAAAAAGGTTCTGTTGTTGAGGTTATCACGGAGTGAGAAATTTGTTTTATTGCCCCTGCAGTGTCAATACTAAAAATAGTGTTATCAAACGCATTACCTGGCCCTGGGATATCGGTTGTCATTGGTGTTCGGGGAATTGTTTTTAAAGCAAGTAAATTTTTGGAAACAAACTTATCTAGCCATTTGCCTGGGTGTTTTTTCTTAAGTTGTTTAACCCAAAACGCCTTGCTTTCACTCGCATCACCTGACTTGTATTCGTCCCACAATGAATTTTCAGCATCAAGCGTCATCGACTTTGCATAAGAAAAAGTAAACCCCTTGCCAGGGACCTCAATCACAGTGCATGACGCTTCCTCGTGACGCGCTTTTTTCAAAAAGAAGTCCTTCATTAACTTCATACCTTTAAAAGGTTTTTTAACACCCGCCTCTTCAAAAATCCCAGCAAGGCAACTGTTAAATTTAAGAGTTTGCTTGGCCGCTATCTTTAATATTTCTTGGGCTTTTTCGGGATCACTTTCTTTAACCTTTGCATACTCTGTGGCTAGGCGCTTCATTCTATCTCTAAATATACTCATCGCCTCACGCAGGTCTTTGTTGGTGGACTCATCGACACCCGCATACTCCGCCAGCTTCAACGCACCACGGAACATGTGTATACCTGATATGAAACTTGCATCGACATCGGCTTTGATGACCGTACCTGGTGGGAACACTCGCGTGTACTTTCGGCATAATTTATTTTGCTCATTGAAATATGCAGTATAAACACGGTGTGAATGAGCATCGAGATATTGATTCACGACACCCTGAAGGTGATCGTCGCTTTCGACCTTTTGATCGTATCCTTGCGCCTTCCATTTCGCTTTGCTTTGTTTGACATGCGCATGGATATTTTTGAACCTGCCATCACCAGGCCGGTTCCGAAATTTACGCTCTGAAGTTTCCCCTGTAGATTTCACTCTACCTACCGCTCTTAATAAATCACGCGCATCTTGTCTGTGTAGGCCCGGCATATGCCACCCTCTTTCTTACTATATATACCAAGTATAGTACAATTTGAGAACTTTACAGAAAAATAGAATTGAATTAATCAATTAGTTAGCCTGGACTCGTGGCAATTTTCCCTTTTACCCTCCTCTCTTCATCCTCACTTATTTGAGAGAATTTACGTTTATCGCCAAGACCACAAACACTTTACTTTTTGCATTCTGCGAAATAGTGGTGCACCGGGTATTGACTACCCAGGATTAAAATTTTCTCTTTTACATAATAGATTGTAGCAGCATCAGTAATCTCATCACGCGCCAAATCTTTGCTTGCAATACTCAAGATAACTTTCAAAAGAATGAAATATTTCTCTCTCACTTGCGCTTTAGCGCTTGGCGTTACTGCCCGTTGTAAGTTTTCAACAAACGTTTGTAATAAAGAAAAGTATTGCAATACTTCAGTTAAGTTTGGTCGATCAACAGGTTTTTTTTCATGCATACGTATCAACATCAGCGCAGTCATCGAATAAATAAAACTTTCTTCAGTAATCTTCACTTTCGGTGCTTCTTGGTGATTTTTAGAAGGCAACGTAAATTCTGAGTGCAAAAAATCTAATGCGAAAGGTAAAAAAGCTGGAAATTCCATACGTCGCATTTGCCATCTAGCAAAGTAATTACTGATAGCACAATTCAATAAAAACCAAACACCAACCCAAGGGAATACACATCGGATTGTTGGCTTATTTTTCCATAAATTCGAGTCTCAGGCGCTATGAAAGAATCCACTCCCTTTTCATAATCTCGCTTCTCTTTGGCCTCAGACACACTGATCAAAGAACCATAATCAATTGCACGCATCTGTAAAAGTGCTAATGAAAAAAAATGTTGGATGGCTTGAGGTCTCCGTGTATAAGACCTTTATCATGAATTCTACTTTTAATGTCAGCGCATAAAAGATTAATGGCCTTTATTCGCGCGGAATAGCTCACATCATTTCTATTCTGGAAAAGCTCTTGATAATCAATCAACTCATGACCTGGGGCTTTAGGGAATATTAAAACGGGCCGTTGACCGATTGTAAACGAGGTATATGCATCACTCTCGACCAACGGCGTTTTATCAATATCATTCTTGAATTCTTGTTTTAACTGTTGCTTGCCCGACTGGGTTTTATACGTTGAGAGTGGCACTCGAGTTTAGCGATGTAGCCAGGCTTACCCATGCCTTCTACTGTCGTTCCCTCAGCAACCTTTCTACAAGCATAAACAATACCCCACGCACCGCGTGCTATGCGATCTTTTTTGAAATTAGCGAGAAAATACGCCGTATCTGTGCTATTGGCTTTTTTAGATTGAAAGAGGAAAAATTCATCATCCCCCACCTTAACCTTCACTGACTGCGCCGCAGATGCTTTTAGTTCTTTTATTGCTAATGTAAACATGCTGCTCCCCAGTTAAATTATGACCACATTGTATATATATATGAAAAGTAAAGATCAACGAGCGAGCACAATATCGACTAGATTCATTGAACCGGTAAACTATAAAAACACAACTATTAAACAACAATACGGAGCAACAAATGATCGATTCAAAAGGCTTTGCCGCAGAAGATAAAAATAGCCCACTTTCTCCATTAGCTTTCCAACGTCGCGAACTCAGCGCAGATGATATATTGATAGAAATCGATTACTGCGGCGTTTGCCATTCTGACATCCACCTCACACGCGACGAATGGGGCGGATCACGTTACCCAATGGTGCCAGGGCACGAGATCGTGGGCAAAGTAACTAAGGCAGGGAGTAAAGTCACAAAGTTTAAAGTCGGCGATATTGCTGGCGTGGGCTGCATGGTGCACTCCTGCCAAGCGTGTAATAGCTGCGAAGAAGACCTTGAACAATTCTGTGAAAAAGGCGCCGTCTACACCTACGGAAATTTCGAATAGGACACAAAAGAACTGACCTACGGCGGCTATTCAAACAATATTGTCGTCCGTGAATCTTTTTCATTATCAGTCTCCCCCAAACTCGACTTAGTACGCGTCGCGCCTTTGCTTTTTGCGGGAATCACAACCTATTCCCCAATGCGTTATTGGAATGTGAGAAAAGGTGAACCATTGGCGTTGTGGGTCTCGGCGGACTGGGACATATGGCAATTAAATTCGGAAAGGCATTTGGCGCTCGCGTGGCCTTATTCACACACAGCAAACACAAAGTTGATGATGCAGTGGCCTTAGGGGCTGATGAAGTTGTCCTCTCATCAAATGAAAGCGCTATGAAAGAAAAGCACGGGACACTTGATTTCATTCTCGATACCATCTCAGCAAATCACGATCTAACAACTTACGTAAACCCACTAAAACGTGACGGTGTGATGACCGTGGTCGGCATACCCGAAAACCCACAAGCATTAGCGCTAGGCAGCCTCATATCACCCAGAAAAATCCTGGCAGGCTCACTCATCGGCGGCATTAAAGAAACACAAGAAATGCTAGACTTCTGCGCTGAAAACAACGTGTTGTGCGATATTGAAACCATCAAACTTGAAGGGATTAACGAAGCTTACGATCGGATGCTTAAAAGTGATGTGAAGTATCGATTTTTTATAGACATGAAGAAGTCATTTTAATCAATTAACTTTCTTCCGTATCAATGTAAACATGAAAGCGGCCTTGGTAATCTTTAACGCTATACTGACAGTCGCTTTCATCTACCTCGCTCGCTGGCGAGTTCAAAAGCGGTACTTTCCCGTGACCTCCTGGGATATCCAGCACGTAAGTCGGTTGGCAAATGCCAGAGAGACGACCCTGCATTGTAGACACTATTTCACGCCCTTCGTTAATCGAAGTTCGAAAGTGCGATGTTCCTTTAGCCTTATCGGCATGATGCAAATAATAAGGCTTGATTCGATTTTCAACGAGCAACCTCATTAGTGACGACAACGTTTCTGCATTATCGTTAATTGACTTTAAGAGGACCGTTTGGGAAAGCAATGGGAAACCATTATCAACTAAACTGGCGCACGCTTTTTTTGAGGCCGTTGAAAATTCATTTGCATGGTTAACATGCAGCACAATGTAAGTAGGTTTATTCTTTAAGGTTAATGCTGAAAGCATTGCATCGTTAATCCGTTTAGAATCCACAACAGGAATGCGGGTATGAATTCTCACAACCTTCACATGTTCAATAGCATCTAACTGCTTCATAATTGAATCCAATTTTTTAGGCTTTAAAATGAGAGGATCGCCACCTGTCAATATAACTTCCCAGATGTTTTTATTACCTCGAATATAATCATAGGCCGTCTCTAACTCTTCTAACGTTAATGCCTCATTGCCAGGGCCGACTTTTTCGCGTCGAAAACAGAATCGACAATACACAGCACAAAGATTAACGGGCTTAAAAAGACAGCGATCAGGATATCTGTGGACTATACCTTTAACAGCCGTAAAGGCGGCATCACCAATAGGATCTAGGAGCTCATCTTTTGTAGTATTAAGCTCCTCGACGGTAGGCACAAACTGCTTGGCGACAGGATCATCTTCACCGCACGCTATTTGATCTTGCATTTCAGGCGTGATTGAGAGTGAAAATTGTTCAGCTACTTTCTCAATCTCAGCCGTAGACTGCTTCGATAATAGGCCTGCTTTCACGAATTCAACAGCTTGCCGCAATGTTTTAGGTGCATCTGAATTATCGACCATTTTTTTCTTGACCCTACGCGCTGTTTTGAAGCTGAACACACTAACAAAGCAGCCTTAGAAGTGTCAAGAAGCGGCAATTATTCGTTCATTGTAAAATGTGGATTCCACGCAACCTCCCAAAGGTAACCATCCACGTCAGAGAAGTAGCCTGAATACCCACCCCAGAAGGTATCTTTAGCAGGCTTTGTTATCTCAGCGCCCGCACTCTCTGCAAGCTTTAAGATACGATCAACCCCCTCTTTGCTTGGCACGTTGTGCGCCAATGTGACGCCCGAAAAGCCTGCGCCATCATTTTTCACATTCGCACCTTCGGCCAAAGCTTCTTTTTGAAACAAACCCAGCCACGCTCCATTTAAATCGAAAAACGAAACATTATCATTTGAATGCGAAGAATAAGGCAGCCCCAAACCCTTCTTATAGAAAGTTGTTGCAGATGATAAGTCATCAACGCCTAACGTGATTATGCTGATGCTAGGCGACATTTTCTCATTTGAATTCTTCATCATCTTCCCTGTTGTTGGTGTTCCTATGAATGAGCCTTTGCAACTCGCCGTGCTCCATACGGCCCAGGTTACGCCCTCATCTTCCTCACTTAAGCTTTGCTCAAAGAGTTTCATTTTTTGGGACCAGGGACCTTGCTCATCCACCCCGCTCACATTTGCGTTAACCGTGATAAACAGTAAACCATCTTTAATATCACTGCTGTAATTGTGGTATTTAACGGTTAATCCATTGAGTGTTTTTACGCCACTTTGTGAAGTGATTTGATCGATGGTGGTTACCATGACGGTGGGCGTGTGAGATATACAATATTGTTGCGTGACATCGGAATCGCGCGGTTGAATATTATCGAAGACGGCTGTCCAAGTAACACTTGCATCACTCGCATAAAGATTAAAAGAAGAAATCAAGCATCCAAGCGCAAAAAAAAGACGCACCATCATAATGACCCTCGTTTATAAAATTAAGACTTATAGTTTTTTTTAGTACGCAATATCAGAAATTATAATGTACTCAATTTTGGAAAATATTTCAAGACGCCTTTTAGGTTTGATGATAGAATGAATACATTGAAAACACAGAGCTTAAAGATAGGACAACATGGAAGACAAACTTAATATTGCGTTAATTGGCTGCGGCAACTGGGGAAAATATATTTTACGTGACCTCATCCAATTAGGGTGCAATGTGCACGTTGTCTGTCGCTCCGAAGAAAGCATTGCGCGTGCGCAAGCAGGTGGAGCATGCTCAATTGTAAACAATATTAAAGAGCTGCCTAATGTGGATGGTGTTGTGATTGCGACGACTACAATTACGCATTTAGACATCATCGAAGAAGTAGAACATTTAAACGCTCCTATCTACATCGAAAAACCGCTTGGGGTTGATGTTGATCACGCAACGCAAATCGTTAACAGAATTGGTGAACGTTTATTCGTCATGGATAAGTGGCGCTATCATGAAGGAATCTTAGAACTCGCTAAAATTGCGCGCAACAAAGAACTCGGAGAAGTGAAGGGATTAAGTCTTGTACGCACTGGCTGGCAATGCCCCCATCAAGATGTGGATTGTGTCTGGATACTGGCGCCGCACGACCTTAGCATTGCGCTGGAAATTCTTGGCGAAATCCCAAAGCCCATACATGCAAATGCAACTCGCTGGAATGACGAAATTGTTACACTGAATGCAAGCCTGGGCACATCCCCCTGGGTCAACTTAACCGTTTCTAAACTTTACCCGAAATACCGCCGCGAAGTCAGGCTCGAATGCGAAAACGGTTTCGCCCTACTCTCTGACGCTTACGTTGACAGTATCGAAATATACCCCAAGGAAAATATTGGTATCAGCAACCCTGAAGAAGCGGTCATACACCGAAATTTCAAAAACGAATTTCCACTCCTTCGTGAATTAGACGCATTCACTCACTTTATCAAAGGCGGAAGCAAACCTAAAAGTAACGCTTATGAAGCTCTGGAAATTGTTAAAACGATCGCCCACCTCAGAGAGGTTAGCGCCAATAACCCATCGAGGGTTACAGCTTCATAGCACTTATCTTTCTGACAACGCTTAGCTTCCTTAAAATTTTGAGGAACTTTTTTGTGTATAGATAAAAAGGAGACACCTTCTTTCTTAACTCCCAGGAAACAACTTCCCCCACTAAAAAACACACAACCTCATCTAACAAATCTTGATATGCATGCGGCTGCTGCAAAAGTACAGACCAATCCTGTAACTCCTGTAGTCGCACTTCCTCACTCACGTCCTTACGCAATGGAGAATTAAAATGTATCGCTGTAACCTTCCTACCGCTTTTCAGGCGGCATCCAGGCTGCTTCAAACACTGCTGATACATATACAAATCAGTTGGTAAAGCAGCAGGCGTGGTGCGCCAACCATAAGGCAAACACTTATAAAATGATAGTGTATGCCCAAAATGTAATAATGGGATTCTGTTCTCACAAGTCAGCAACAGTGCTTGGTATTGACTGCATTCTATATTGATAGGCAGCACATTGATTGAATTTACCGCTTCAGAAACAAGCGGCAAGCTATGGGCGAAATCTTTTTCGTTTAACAGTTCAAGCATGGTCTCAACATGATTCGGCAACCACAAATCATCATCACACAGATAACACACAATTTCGCCAGTTGCGGACTCAGTTAATACCTTATGTCGATATTCCTCCCCATGCCTTGGGCCTTTGGGAAAATCAAAAAAGCGGACTCTATTATCTTGACTGGTAAAATTACGCATTATCTCACGCGCTCTCTCTGGAACGCCATCCCCAATCACAAACACTTCAATCTCTTCTACCGTTTGACTTAATGCAGACGGGATTGAATATAGCAATGTGTCTGCATGATTATGGGTTGGGATAATGACTGTTGCTTTCACTTCGATAAGAACCTCTTAAAACGTTTAACAAATAATATCGCTTTCAATATGCCAAATACAAGATTCTTAACAAAACTTTTGATACAATACCGTTTTATTAATTCGATTCATAAATGGATGTTATGTTAGAAATTGAGCAAGAGCTCCCACTCGGCGTTGAGCTGCATCACATGAAAACACACGCAGACGACAGAGGCACATTCACCGAAATATTTCGTGATGAGTGGAATGTAGGCACAACGCCTGTTCAATGGAATGTTGTTCATTCAAACCCGAATGTGTTTCGTGGCGTTCATGTTCATAAGAAACACTGGGACTACTTAACCATTATCAACGGCAAAGCGAGCATCGCCTTAAAAGACCTGCGCAAGAACTCTCCCACAGTCAATCTAACACGCATTATTAACGTATCAGGCGTTAAGTACACAGCCATTGTTATACAACCCGGTGTAGCCCATGCATTTTACTTCCACACACACTCAACACATGTTTACGCCGTGAGTGAATATTGGAACACTGACGACGAACTGGCCTGTCACTGGAATGACCCTGAACTAGACGTTACCTGGCCCTTTGAAGGCAAACCCCACTTAAGCGAGCGAGACGATAAAGCCGGCTCGCTTAAAGACATGATTGCACAGTTCGAGCTTTAGCGATAACCCTAGGAAGGAGACCTACCCGGAATTAACCCGGACATTTTCTCAGCCTCCTCTGGGTTAAGCAATTTAGATATTGCTTCTAATTTTTTTTTTATTTTAGCTAAAGATTCGAGATGTGCTGAAATGCCAGCAACCGCGCCCTCACTCATGGCATAGTCTTCGAAATCAAATTCAAAATCGTATTCACCGTCATTATCATAACGATTACCTTTAGCACCGACCCAAACCTCAGCCTGGTATTCACAGAGCTCTTGCTCACGCATCTCAATACAACTACTTATTTCTTTTTGCAGAACATTCAGAATAAAACCTGGCTGACTGCTTAATGAATGTTTTTTTATCCATAAATCAATTGATTCAATCGCCTGGTCCGGCTTCATTTCTGATATCTTTTTAGCTAACTTTATATATTCTTCAGTTTTGATCAGCGCTGGCACTTCGCTATTATTTTTATCGCCTTTCTTAGCTTCAAACATGCATACCCCCGTATATCTTCTTGAAATAACAGTATTATTATAATATTTTTCACGGTAAAAAACAAACGCATTTTATCAGTGTAGAACTGGCTTATACCTGCGATAGGCCCAAACTATGACCCTTATCAATACAATCTATTTCAACTATTACCGCCCTTTTGGCATAATACTAACAAGCACTAAAAAGAGGAGAAACAACATGAAACTATATGCATACAAATTTGATGGCAAACTGCATTTATCCACAGTTCAATACGACATGAAAGCCAGCAAGAAAACCAAAACAGAGAGTATTCAAGTCGAAAGAATAAAAGAGTACGAAGAAGCTAACGGTTGGAGCGGCGGTACACACATAGAAAGAGAAACGTACATGGACGATGTAGAACAAACAACGACTTGGTACCTACCGCCCAAACCAACAGGGAGTCATTTTGATATTGAAGGTAACTCCAGTCAGGTTGGCGAAATAGGATCCTTTAACGTAAGCGAGGCCGCAGAACCTTTGGTCGAGCTAATTCTCGGCTCAAAGCAAACACCAAAGGCGAGCTATAACTTTATCCTGGAAAGTCATAAAGAAACACGCTCCGTTATTGATTTGCTTTTCAAAATAGGGCTAGAGCAAAATACTATTGAAAACCGACTTACTCCACTACTTAAAAGTCATCACTTAAATGCAAATGAGTATGTCGCACTAACGAGACTGGAGGTTAACAACCAATTTGAGAAAAATGCGTTAGCCATGTTAATTGACGGTACAAAATCACAACGACGTGAATATGCTGCGCGGCCAGAAAATCAGCGCACCTTAAAAGCGCTTATTGAAAAAGTGAAAAAGGAATTTTCTCCCGCATTTGCTGAATCCTTTTTATCAGATATTTTAGTCACGCAAAATATTAGCTGGGTAACGCTTAGCAAAACAGGCAAGGAAACAATTTTCAAAAAAGATACGCCGACGAGAAAAGCCGGATGCCTGATACGCTCAGCGAACTCGCCAAGTGGTATGATGCAGAACTCAAACGTGACGTCATCACAAAACATCGCAATCCTGTTTCGGACTTCTTCATGAGGGTAAAGTTCACAACACACCACAAAAGCTTGCTCGACCTTACAATGAAGCAACTCCAAAAATTGGTCCTAAAAAGCGAAGGCGGGCAAAAGATCATTATGAGCAATCCAGCGGAATATGAAGCCGTGATCACATCTAAGCTGTTCCAAGACTTGCACTCAAAGCAGTCTGGACAACAAGGTATCATGCTCCAATTTATGGACCGACTTGAGCTTAACGTGCCCGCAAGCGCACCAACGGCTGAGGAAAACACAGGAAAAACCGCCACCTGCGGATAGGAAGAAAAAGTCTGGAGGCACTGCGAACCTCCAGACTTTACTTTTCGAGAGAACCAGAAAAGGACACCCCTTAATATTTCCTTAAGGTGCAGGGCTTATACTTTATTTCAGCAGAGAAAGCCTCCATCAACAAACTGGGAAATACACTATGAAGAAACATGCATTAATCGCATTATGTGCGACACTGGGATTAGCGAGCACAGCGTCAGCTTATAACGTCAGTGTGACTAACGAAACAAATTGCACCTGTGAGCAGCCTGATTTTGACCTAGTTCACTGCAAAATTAAAAATGAAAACGCCAGCACCGTTCAACCCCTAGATAAAGATTTTTAATAACGTACTCACGCCTATCACTCCTGGGAAAATAGGCCAAGCACCTGCGTTCGAATCTGGAGGAGGTTATGATATGATAAGCTTTAATGTCACCACTTCAGCTGGTTTTCCATCCACCTCTTTATACGGTATCGTTCATAAAATAAACACTATTAAATCGTTTCTGTTGATTC
The DNA here is from genome assembly GCA_002469885.1 of Legionellales bacterium UBA7366. GTDB lineage: Bacteria > Pseudomonadota > Gammaproteobacteria > UBA7366 > UBA7366 > UBA7366. The sequence goes on from DKOI01000013.1 coordinate 19,648, forward strand.
TTCATTTGGGTTTATATTTCCATCCGTCACCGATAGGCGGTATTGCTAACTCAAGAATATCTCCCCGGCCTGCGAGCCGGGGCCCATTACAATCAAGAATGGATACCGGATCAAGTCCGGTATGACGAGAAAGTCATGACAAAGCCATGCCAGGCGCCGCCTCAGCAGCCTCCGAACTGTCAAAGATCGTAACAGCTGAATTAGAACCTCTAAGTGTCACCAAGACCCAATCTGAACTCTATACAAATCGCAGAGACTGCTTTTCTTCTTCGCGACTTGATTGCAAGGCATCAACATCCTCCGACTGGCGATCAAATAACGAAAGCTTAATATAGTTAGAGCGCGCCATGAGTAATTCACGAGATGCTACGATAACTGCAACTAGCAGAAACGCACTTAATATTCCCAAACCTGTACCTGAAACACAATAGTTACCTGTTACATATTCACAGCCTGATGACACATTCACTTTCGAAGCAAAAAAAACACATAAGTTAAAAAAATTATAATTACAAGTTACAAAAGGATTATCCTCACTACAGCTCCCAACTTTCGAAAAAGCAAATACATCATTATCAGACATTCGAGCATTGACAAAAATAACTGCAAAAACATTTAGACCAGCGGCAGCCCCATATAGCGCCGCGATAAACGCTGAGCTGCGCCACTGAGCTCTTAATACGTCTTGCCCACCTTGGCTTTTCACTTCAGGAATTAAATTCTCACTATTGATCAACGTTGCTAAATAGTTTCTCATAAAATTTTTCCTTAAATTTATTTTAATACGATGTTCTGACGATCGAAGTCTAAGATCAACCGAAGCGACCCTTAGTTTCCGTCAAATATTTATTATTTTAATCGATACAATTTATCGGCAGCATTCTTATGCACCAAAAATGAGGAATACAATATGAAAACATTATTCAAAACACTTTCAGCACTCTTGCTGATCACACAGGCAGTGCTAACCTATAGCGCTCCGCTTACAAACCCAACAAGCTCACTGTTTGATTACTTTATGCAAACCAATCAACAGGTTTCCAGAAAATGGAGCTCAGACTTAACCCAGCACCCAATCATCACTCAAGACTTCACAGGAATGACGCTCTTCAAAAGCACAGGAAGTCGCGAACGCTTTGAAATGGACACAACCGTTAATCAAGCTCTAGCGGTAGTGTCTCACCCGCCTGTTGTCCTGCATAACACTCTATCGGCAAGCGACTGGGAAGTGACCGATAGTGACGAAACTCAACTGAATGAATACAAGGCGTTATTACTTGCAGCTGCAGAAGCTTTTGACTCAATCAAATCACTCTCATCAACCCAAAAGACCTACCTAAGGGTGATATTCTCAACGACAAATCGCTTCATTGATCAAACGACCGCGCAAAGCAGTACGACAATAGAAAAATATCAAACCTACGTTGCACAGATCCAACCCGCACTTGATAGCAATATCTATGATTCTACACTCGAATTATTTAACCAATTCAATCAAACCCTGTTAAAATGGAGAGAAGAAAACCCTGAAGAAAAATGGAATGAATTACGCGTTGCCATCATGAGCCTACACGGTCCCTTAAACCTTAACGCCTTCCCGCACCCGGCGCGCTAAAACCTGGGTGCGGACGCGGTAAGACAGTTAATCTCTTTTCAATTTCTTCAAGAGCGAGCAGAATTTCCTTCTGCTTATCTATCGACTTTACGATTGACGAAATAGGCAACCGGCTCAGCGGGTCAATATGCCGTCCTTTTGAAAACCACGCCTCAATATCCTTCTGATCAAACCAACGCCCTGTTGAGGTTAACACTGGCCTGGCAATGATGCTGCGAGAAATAGGACAGAGCAAATCTTTTTCTGAGAGAAAACGATCAACCTTCATCTCCTCATAATTACTACAAAGCAATTGATAACTGCTTTCAATACGATCACCCAAAAGTGCAAACGCTCTATTATCTGATTTTTCATCTGACGTAAACAAAGTGGCCTTAAGCGCAGGCCTTAAAGGCTGATCAAATAAATTTTCCAGGCGCTGCGCGCTCGCAACAAGCGTCATACCGAGACCCAGAATTGCCATACCGGTGCCAAGCTCACGAAAACTCATCGATCTTTGCGAACTAAAACTAACACGAATTACGCCCATCATTAAAAAAAATAATGGCGAAGGCGGCGCCTCATCAGCAGAATCATCATACCAACCACTAGGCTCTTGTAAAAACGTATCTCGATAACGCAAATGATCATAACTTGATACAGAAAAACCATCTTGATCCATCTCCGGCGCTAACGGTTCCTCTATTCGCTCAGGTACGTCAGAATGAAACAATGCTTCAGTGAACATATAACAACTTACCTTCAACTTATCGTGGGTACAAAAATCATCATAAACATCGACTTTAAAAGTGATGATATAATTTTTCCTTTAGAATGAGAGAGTAACAAAAAATACTTAAGTAAACATTAAGCCGCGCCAGTTTAACCGAAAAATAGTTTAACTGTTCAAATAGAAAACTTACACCATTTCTGTTAAGATCGTCGACCATTTTGATAACTATAAAGAGGACAACTAAAATGCCTATCAAATTAACG
>DKOI01000051.1 GCA_002469885.1 Legionellales bacterium UBA7366
GGAAGTGCGCGAAGCGCCACAACAATCCCGCCTGCAAGATAATCATTTCTTATGAGCTGCAGATGATTTCGGGCTAGGGCCTCTTGATGAATCGCTCGAGAGCAAGCTATCAGCTTCAGTTGACTGCGTATTGCTTTCATCTGAACTTGCATCAGTGCTTTGTGGGCTGAACAATGAAAGGCGGTGCGAATGATGTTGCTGCACTTCCAGCCCTAATATGTGTGCTGGAAAATAATGGTAGAGTGTTGAGTAGCCGTTTATCTCATCACCAACGAGTTCAGGGCATGCCGCTTGAAAGAAGAGACCTTTAACATATTGTGGATCGATCTGCGATTTATGATGCACAATCGCAAGCGCAGTGAGTATGGGGGAATAGAAGCTGTTTTTGTATGCCAAATCTAACCATTGAACACCCACTTTTCGATTTGGCGATCTTGAGCCATAAATCAAGGTGAGGGCGATCCAGGCCAATTCGACAGCGTCTAGTTGATCCAGTGCAATTGGATGTCGGTTTAATTGGTGCAACGTGGCGTGAAGGTTTTTAATCCCATCAGATGAGCTCATTATTTTCGATAGAATGTCGAAGTAAACCCGTGATTCAGTGAAGCGTTGTTCAGATTCAAAAAAGAGCTTTTGGAAAACAGCAAACGTTCCTTGTAAGCTATAGCAAGCATCGAAGATATTATGCGAGAATGCCGACGGTTGAAGGGTGTGTATCGGGGGGTAAGAAAACGGTTGTTTCATTTGAGGTGGCATAGGCGGCTGATCATTATAATGTTTTCCCCCGCTCTTTTTTTCAGCTTGGGCTGGTTTGGTTTCATCTTTTTTAGCGTCTAGTGGTTTGGTCTTTAATTTTTCGAGCTTTTCTTGTTGTAAGCGTAGTTTCTCAGATTTTTCGGCAAGAATTTCTTTTTCTCTTTCTATTTGTTTAAGCCGCAGTGCTTTTTTACGCGCTTTTTCGATTTCCTTTTCCTTTCGGGCTAGCGCGCGTTTTGCTTTGAGCTCTTCTTGCTGTTTGCGCGCCTTTTCTTTACGAAGTGCGGATTTTTCTGCTGCTTGCTGTGCTTTCAAGTGGTTATCAATTGCCTTCTTCCTAGCGTCATCCTCAGCTTTTGCCTTGTCTTGCAACTCTTTTTGTTTGCGGCCACTTTCTTCGATCGCTTGTTGGGCGAACGCATCTATCTGTTTCTGCATTTGGAGTTCTTCTCTCCTGGTGGCTGCCTCGGCTTCGGCTTGCGCTTTCTTCTGTTGTTTTTCTAGTGCGATTTTTTCGTGTTTCGCTTCTTTTTTTAGGTTGAGTTTTTCCTCTAGCTCAGCCTTGGTTAGAAGTTCCCCACTTTTTGATTTAAACTCGTTACGCAAAGTGTCCTCGGCTTTTCTTAGTCGCAATTTAGCTAAATATTCGTGTGCTTCTGTGGAGCCGGCATCTCTTGCTTGCAAATAATAGTGTTCAGCAGCATCCAAACGATTGATTGTTTCTTCTAGTTTACCCAGTTGAAGGGTGGCAATGGGAAGTGGCGCGCCCGTTTTTTTATGCGTAGATAATGTGTTAAGTGCAGTAAGGCGTTTTTTAGCTGATTCATAGGATTTTTGTGTTTTAGCCGTAGAAAATTCCTCTTTAATAATGCCGGCGATGGAGAGTCCAAGTTTTGCTGATTTTTTAAGATGCATTTTTCCAAGTTTGCTTTTTTGCGCAGAAAGCATTGGGCTAGTGCTAGCAAAAGTCGCACTGCAGGTTACGTAATAACAAAATGCAATATAATGAAATAATGGATTTTTAAAAGTAGTTAGGGATTGAATAATTCCCCCTAAAGAGAATAGCTGAGCTTGAAGGGTTCGTTTTGTTGCTGTTTGTAGGCTTGATATTGTATTAAACAGTACGAATACGTTGTGTGCATCGGGATTTTTTATAGACTCTGAAAAGAGTAACCGGTGTTCTTTGTCATCGAGCTTGCCAGCGATGTTGAGCAAGGTGCTTGTAATTGTTTTCAAGGATGGAACGACACCTTGAGAGCATTGCGTCACTAATTTTCCCAATGATAGGTGGGCATCCACAATTTTCCTGAGTTTTTTGTTTAGAGCGATTGCGTCGTAATACATGATAATAATGTGTACGGTTTTAATCAGTTCGCCCAGTTTTGCTAAGGACGTGGATTTTCCGGCAAGGACTATCCATTGATTCCAATCGCTAAGGCTGATGTTTGTTTCTTTGGCATCAGAGCCTGCAAATGCCTGTGGCCTAGGGTCTTTAAAAAAGTTGGTGTGTAATAGTTGGTGTAGATAGAGACAAATTAAAGAAAGTTCTGGCACCTTGCTGAGTCTTAATAATTCCTCGTTCACTTCTTCACTGGCGTTGATTTTGTAATATTCGTCCATGATGCTTATCAAGCTATCGGCGTGTTTTTTAAGTTGACGCGATTCTTTAATTTCGGTGACTTTCTGTATTGTTGATGGTATTCGAGATTTTTGAGCTTCTTTGTTTGTGGTGCTCGCGAGTTTGAGTGGAGCTCTAGGGTGTCTAGCTTGTGCTGCGCTAGTGAAGAGATCCTTTGCAGATTTAGAATCCCCTTCTTTTTCAAAAATGCTACCCAGGGCGAAGGCGGCGTCATCGATACCTGCTTTTGCTGCTCGTTCTAATTTCAATTTTCCGCTGACGGTATCTTTCTTTATAAAGGTTTTTCCAGTTTTTGGCGTGTAACCTCTCAATTCATGCATCCCCAGTAAGCATTCACTGAAAGCAAAGCCGAGTTTTGAAGATTCTTTTAACGATTGGACTTCAAGTTTATAATAGCCTAGTAATCGCTGCGCCCTAGAGAGTTGGAATAAAATGAAGCCTTCATTGATCGACGTTTTTTTAGCAACACGTTGTAAGCGGCTACTAATACGGGTAACGGTGTCTAATTGCCTGACTGGATTGGGCTTGTTGTAAGCGTCATCTAGGTTGAGCACAGCGCTGTAAAAGTAGATGTCGTTCATGTATTCATCTAAGGATCGTTCACACATGGCTCTAGCAGAAGCTTGGCCGTGTATCCATTTTTTATAGCCTATGTTTGAATTAGGTTCCACTTTTCCGTTCACGCCAAGCAAGGCTTGGATAAGTGATTCTAGTTCAGTCTGGTCAGCTTGATTATGCTTGCCCATATAGCTTCCTTGGCGAATAATAATCCGTGGCACGAGGCACAGTCCAAAGATGAGCGGATAAATTTCACTGGCTACATTGAGTTTTGCGAGTGTTTCATGGGGCTTATCATTACCAAACGTTTTCATGGCATCGTTATACAGCCGTTTGGCTGTTTCCATAGGAAAGGCTTCTAGCTGCTTTTGCATAGGCAATCTTTTTATAGGCTGTGTTTTCTTGGTTTTCTTAGGCACGGTTATTATCCTTGACGTTTATGGCTGGGGAGGTTGTTTGGGCTAGTTGATCTTGATGAATCGCTAGGGCTCGTTACGGGTGAGGGTGAAGAAAGTGTGTTGCTTTCGTCCGTGCTGCTATTTGTTTCGCTAATGTGACCCTGAAAAAAGTGCGGTTGATATGCTTGGATTCGAATTTGGCTTCCTAAGATTTCAGCCGGTTTATAGCGATACACGGTTTGGTAGCCGTGTTCGTCATCGCCAAAGAGTTCAGGTCTTGCGGCTTCATAGAATTGCGCTCTGACTAACGCTGGATCAGCATTGGCATGTCGATTAACAATGGCAATGGCCGCAAGCAAAGGGGGTGAGGGTTGGCCGCTATGGGCGAGCTCTAGGAAGTGCGCACCTATCTGCGGTTTGTAGATGCGAGTCCCTAAGCAAAGTGTTAAGCCTAGCCAGGCAAGTTCTTCTGAGAGCAGCGGGCTTGTTATTGCTATATTATGTTGTAAGTTAAACAAGCCTACTTGCAAGCGATGTAAGCTTTCTACTGAGCTAGTGATTTTTGAGAGTATGTCATAGAAGATTCGACATTCAAGTGAGCCAGCTTGTATTTGTGTGTGGAGCACTTTAAGCACTGTTAGGGGGTCGTTCGGAGCGTAACATGCATCGAAAAGGTTGTATTGGCTCGGCTTAGGGCTGAAAAAAGAGTGTCGTGATTTTTTAGAATCAGTTTGCGTGATTAAACGCGGGAGCATTAATGATTTCTTCCCCTTGGTTTTTTTTTGTTTAGCTTCACGTTTCTTAAGTGGTTCTTTTTGAGTTTTTGGCGTTCTGTTGGGTAGCGGTTTTTCTGATTCGATACTCGCTTTTTCCGAATTTTTGTTAGGTTCTTGTTTTTTAGCCGATTTTTTTTCTTTTAACTTTTTAAGATGCGCTTTTTGGGCTTTACGTTTTTCTTTTTCAGCACGCTGTTTTTCTCGCTTTTCAGCCAGTTTCACTTGGCGAGCTTGGCGTTGTTTCTCTTTTTTAGCCTCACGTTTTTCAGCTTGTATCGTGCGTTGCTTTTCCTTTTCAATCGCGGCCTTTGCTTGTTGCTCTTTTTCTATTATCAGTTGTTTTGCGCTTGCTTTCTCTGCAGCTTCTTTTTCGCGTTGTTCTTTTTCACGTTCAGCTTTGCGTTCGAGTTTTAGTTGCGCCTTAATAGCGGCGCGTTGTTTTGCAGCCTCTGCTTTAATTGTCAATTGAGCTTCTTGTTTTTCTTGTTTGATCTTAGCCGCTTCTTGTTTTTTCAGAATCGCTTCTTTAGCTGCTTTTTCTGCTTCTATAGCTTTTGATGTTAAGCTTAATCGTTCTTCATCATAACCGGTTCGGAGTTCGTGTTGAAACTGTTCCAGCTGAAGTTTGGCCAAGTATTGATGGCTTTCGATATTTCCGTTTTCGCGAGCCTTTTCATAATATTGTTTTGCAGCAGCGTAGTGTCCGTAGGTTTGTTCAAGTCTACCAAGTTGGAGTAAGGCTTTTGGGTGTGGGAGTTTTGATTCCGAATGCAGTGAAATTTCATGGTATTTTTCTAATGTGGCTTTTGAGGCTTTGTAGTCTTTTTTAGTGCCTACTTCGGCTAAGTCTTCATGCATGATTCCAGCAATGGTTAAGCCGCCTTGTTTTGCTTTGAGTAAATGTTTGCGTCCTAAAGTAAGCTTCGCTTCTGGAATGGGTGTGGCAGTAGGGTTGCTACTAAAGTGTTTGTAAGCGGTATAATGAAAAATAGGGTTTCTATTTTCTGATTTTGAATTAATGTAAAGTGTGAGTTGAGCGTATTGTTGCGCGCATTGTAGTTTTGATGCTTCTTGGATAGTTGAGACATAATTACAGGCGGTACTCACCGTGAATAATGTTGGATCCTGGATAGCAGGTTTTAAGAATATCGCATCCTCTTGCGTAAATGTGCCACTGACTATCGTTCGCAGGGTTCTGCGTATGTTGTCCTTAGGGTGCGCTGGATTTTTATAAAGTTCTTCTACTAAGCGACCCATGCAATGAGAAACGTCAGCAATTAGATTGAGTTTTTCTATGCTGTGAATGATTGCTAGGTGCAGCGTTAGCGCGTGCGTCGCTTCGATGAGTTCAAAAAGAGGAGTGTAAACTATATTTTGACTTGCAATTTTCATCCACACATTCCAGACTGGCAGCTTTACATCAAACCCATATTTAGTCGTCGTGCTACGCATTCTATAGCGATTATCATGAAAAAAACCACTGTATAGTAGTTGGGTAAGGGCGTTAGCTAATAAACAGAGTCCAGGTTTTTGGCTGATTTCGCTCAATTGATTTTTAATTTTTTCATCAGAATTGTTTTTGTAATATTCAGGCATGAGTGTTAGCAGGCTTTCTATCTGAATTTTTAATTGGTCTGTGTTTTGACGTTTAGTTGGAATGGGTAGGGTGGGAGGCTTTAGACTTTTCACATATTTCTCTCTGCGAAGTCTTAGGAGTGCTTTAATTGCAAGAGGGTGGTTATCAGTTGAGGCTTCTTCAAAGTACTCTTTAGCAATGTCCTCTTCACCGGTTTCAAGGTAAGTGGTCCCTAAAAGAAACGCGGATTGACTTGCGCCCATATCAATCGATTTTCGTAATTCCTTCACGGCAAGTTTTGTATCTTGTTTAACGAGGATTTGTCCATTGGTTTTTTTGTATCCCGCGAGTTGATAATAGCCCAGTCGAGATGCGCTGAATGGATTGCCTAAACGGGCTGATTGTTTTAAGTGTGAAATTTCGCTTGAGTAATTTCCGGCAAGTTTTTCTACGCGTGAGAGTTGGAAGTAGATGAAGGCTTCTGAAACAGAGCTTCGTTTGGCTATTTTGTTTAACCGTTTTCGTATTTGATCTATATTGCCGAGAAGTTGGCTCGGATTAGGGGCATTCTCAAGTTTGTCTAAGTTTAGCATGCAGCTATAGAGGTAGATATCGTTTAAGAGGTCACTTAGGTTTTTATCATCAGTTGCATTTTGTGAGGACTGATCGTGTATCCGTTTTATGTAACCGTCCTTACCTTTGAGTAAATTAATTATTTTGCTGTTTTCTTGTGTGTCGAATTGTTCAAACCGTCCTAGGTAATTTCCGTCTGTGGTTATAACCCGGGGTATGACAGTAAAGTCGATAAGTCTAGGGTATATTTCAGATGCAATATTGAGTTTGGCTAAGGTTTCATGCAGTGGTCCTTGGCCAAAGTTTTTCATTGCTTCTTTGTAGAGTCGCTTTGCTGTTTCAAGTGCAAAGGTGTCTGCTTTTGTTTGTGCTGAAATTTGAAGTTTTTGTTGCTGTTTTTGTTTTTTCTTTCTGTGTTTTTTCTTTGGCACGTTAACGATCCTTGTTGTTGTAATATTTCCCGTAATATACTGAATTGTCTATTGGGGGTCAATGGTGGTTGATTTGGGTTTATTGAAATGTGTCCCGGATCCCTTACGGCGCACTTCCTGCAGGCGCAGCGCTTACGCGTTGCTTGTGCAGGCTACATTAGAAGTGGAAAAGACGTAGCCTGCACAAGAGAACGAAGTGAACGCCTGCGGGGTTATGAATTTATCGATGAGGTGTGGCGCTTCGCGCACTTCCTGCTACTTCTGAAGGTAGCCAAAGGGCCGTTCGGTAAGAATTGAAGTCGAATTAAACTAACCTTATAGCATTTTCATTATCAATAGGTTAGCAAGTTACCTATCACTTAACTCACTGATCAGCTAAATAATCCACTCATTTTTGGAATTATCTGGATTTCTTTACTATTCTTTAGAGTAAGCCATCATATATAAGAAATAGGCGGGTATATTATGTTTGAAAAAAATGACCCTATATTTCAAAAAAAGTTAGCCGCTTTAAAAAAAGCTGTTGCTGATTATGTCAATGAGGTGGGGCCAACTTCTCCTGGTGCCGCGCAAAAAAAAAATCTTGATAATGCACAAGAAATTCAAGATAAACTTGAAAAATTAAATGACAATGAGCCCGCTAAGCAAGAAGCATTGCTAAAAGAGATTCAAAATCTATTGAAAACTTTGCCTCAGGATGTTGCGCTCAAAAAAGCTCTAGACGACTTTGTTACTAAATCCCTGCTCGCAGGAGCGGAAGAAGCAAAACAAGGGCTTGAAGAGCTCAAACCTAAAGTTATAAAAGAAGCTGAAAATCTTGTCGATGAGGCAAAGAACTTACCTAAAGGAAATACACCATCAACAGCTTCTGATGCTACGCCTCCTCCAATTGCTCAGGCAGCTTTGGGGCAGAATGAAAGGAAAAAAAAAGCAAAACTACCATTACGGACCAAGCAAGGTAATCATGGAGATCTTGTTCCTCCTCCTGTTCCTAGCCCTGATCCAGCGAGTGCGCTGCCTCCTCAAGGTGATAAGGGTACGGAACGAGGTAGCAATCTTGCCCTTAAAGTTCCGACTGTTCCCTCAGTTCCTGGTGGCGGTACTCGGGAACAGCAAGCAGTAAGAGAAAAAGGAAATTCGGAGGTAAAGAAAAAGACGCCTGAGAATGAAGCGAAAGATAAGTCTAGCACAGACTCTGCGTTTGACTATGTTGATAGTGACAGTACACTGCTAATTGCACATTTGAAAGAAGTTGGTTTAACGTTAAAATCATTGGAAGGATTTAAAGAGTTTGTTTCAAGAAATTTCATTCCTCTTGGCAGTAAAGACGTCTTAAGAGAATTTATTTCGAAGCAGGCTACTTCTACTCAAAAAGCTAGTTTTCTTGCCGCTTTAGAAGAAGCAAAGATTATGTATGTGCCGCCAACAATAGGTGGCCAATACTATTATTTTAAATCTGATGTAAAAAAAGAGGTTGAAAACAAGGCGGAACTTAAAGTTTTTACTGGGATTACTAAAGCTTTACCAACAATTACAAAAGGTAAATACAAGCTTTCTAATGATGAAAAAGCCCGAAGGCAAATTGTCCGTTCTCATCAAGCAAGCCTCAAATATAAAACAAGCCATAATGAAAATATACTTGAAGCGTTAGAGTTGCTCGTCGCTGATGCAAATCAGGGTGTTGTTGTTCTTACATATGATCTTGTGATTGCTAATAGTTTAATAGCAAGCAAAGGTTATGAGATGGACCTTTTGTTAGACAAACACAGAAATAGTGAGGAGGACTTTTATTTGACTGATGCACAGATGAGTGTAGTAGTAACTGAATTGACGCGTTATTGTAATTTAGTAGGGTTAATGGATAAAATGGATCCCAAATGGGAAAATTCAAATTTGCTTGTAAACCGTGTGGCGTTAGCTAGAAGTAATTGGATTCATTATTTGAGTACTCAGCCTGAATTTGTGAGGCTTCATGAAAAATTGAAAAACAGTGGAAAAGATTTAGTGGTGCAACTCCAGTCGGCTGCTAGCGAAAAAGAAGCTAAGAAGCTCTCTCAAGGTAGTGATCTCCGCAAAAGGCGAGGTGAGACAAGCCGATTCGGAATCTTTGGAAGAAAAAAGCCACAGTCGTTGCCCGAATCTAATGAAGATAAAGACTTTGGGGCTCTCCTCCTGGAGGTTGAAGAATTCAAGAAGGATGTTAATCGACGCGTTTATAGCTTTGTGAGACAAGGTGGTTATAAGCAATCACGGAATTGGTTTGAAAAGCATGGTCTACTTTACACTAAGGCACTGGCTAATAAACATCTTAGCCATGCCCAAAAATTTGAGCTATTGACGAACCTAAATGCTGCAGTTTCTCGAATTATCTTTGAAAAAGCTAAGCTTACAACGTCTGAGCCTGATGATATAAGGTACTTGCAGCATCAGCTGAAAAAGCTTCAAGATGGAATGGGTCAGGATTTTAATGCGAATAAATATAATGTTATTAAGAAGGTTGTTAGACGCGTATTGAGTATGAACCAAAAGGGTCTTACTCTCAAAAAACAAGCGGAGCTTCAGGGCTTTTTATCTCACCTTATTCCTGTCTTGAATGAATATCAAAGTGATCGATTTTATGAGTCTAGTGCTGGAATTCCAGATGCTAATAAACTTGATAATGTAAAATTTGCCGCGCAATTTGCTATTCGTATGTGCTTAGAAGTACAGCTTGACCTTTCTTTGCTAGAAACAGCCAATGGCGTTCTTTCTAAAGAAATGACGACAGCCGCTCAAGCTGAATCTAAAGAATCTTTGCCATTGTCTGATCAGAGCCCCGTCACCTCTTTACCGGTAGATACAGCTGAAGCTAAAAAAACTCCGATTGCAAAAGAAGGCAAGCTCGAAAGGAAACAAGAAGCGCCGGCAGTAGATCCTTCGAAAGATGCACAAGCCGAAGCAGATGCAGAAAGAAAACAAGAAGTGGTTTCAGAAGATTCTAATGGCATAGCAGCTGAAGCAAGTCGAATTTTGGTAGATTTAGATAAGCGCGATTTGCAGGTTGATGCTATTGGAGAGCAAGTTTTAAGTGAGTTCAAGATTAAGCTTGAAAAAGTGCAAAAGGCGGCTCTTACTGGCTTACATAAAGCTGAAGCTGAGGCCTATACTGCTATGCTTGGCGATATCGAAGGTGAGTTGCAAGTTGCAAAGGAAAAAATAGCAAAACGCGCCGCTGCAACGCAAGCACCTAAAAAAGCGGGTGAACTTAAAACTGAGAAAAAATCTGAATCTAAAGATCCCGCTCAACATGCAGGGTATAGGATGTTGCGTGAAGAATATCAAAAATACTGCTTCGAGCTTGATGGAGATAAAAGTCTTGATGTGCAATTAAAGCAGTATGAAAAGTTAAAAGAACAATATAAAACTGCAGCATCAGAACTTAAGTCGCAGGAGAGTGCTTCTCAAAATGCAAAAGGTACTACTGTTGAAAGAGAAGCTAATTTGGCATTAAGAAAAGCCCGAAAGAACATAGAAAGTATACTACGCGATAAAAAAAGCATAGCGACTACGCTTGTTACTAACATTGAATCACAACAAGTGCTGAGCATGTTTTTTAGTTCAAGAATTCCTCCTGTTGTTTTTGAAAATAGTGATGCAGTAACAGCTGAGAAAGTGAAAGCTGTTTATAGCATACTTTCAGATGATGCTGGTTTGGAAGAAGAGAAACGCATTCAGGTTAAGTCGGTTGCGCATGGGCTAGCAAAATACCATAATCAAGCAGAAAAGGAATACACTGAAGCACCGAACCAAGAAACTCAAAACAAGTTTCAGGAAATTGGAGAAACAGTACGTGATTTAGCTGATTACATTTTAAAGGCGAGAGGTATTGATAGCGGGTATCATTATGTACATATGTGGCGCGTTTTAGACCAGTTGTCACACACAAACGTGAATCGTATGCAGGTGATGCTTGAGGAGAATACTGTAGGTGAGGTGGATGAAAAGCGTTTAGAAAAATTTAAAGGCATTAATCCTTTCAAAAAAACCAGCTCAAACAAAAAATTAATAAGCGAAATGAAAAGCTTTTCAACTGGAGTGCGTAATTTAGACAATGCAATGTTGAGATACCGGAGCGAAAAAACGCTTGAGGCCTACATGGCAATGCATCAACCCTACTATTCAGTTATCACTCATCCTTGCTATCAAGAGTTAACTAGTCCTATGTTTTTGCAAATTTTTAGCGGATTTGCACGTGAAGCAAGGAAAGCTAACAATCGAAAGCGTACGACTGAAATGAAAGACACATATGTGGGTATTCTTCGATACAAAAAAATTGTCAATGATCTAGGTGCTCTTGGTCTGAGAGAAGATTTGGCATTCTTCAATCTTGCTATGCGTGAAAACTGTGATAAAAATCAACTGGCTTTTTTAGATTTAATCGCAAATTATGAAGTGCTTGCTCAGGACAGTGCGAAATTAAGCAAAAAGGATTATAACCAGTTGCTAGGATACTACAAGCAAATTGCAGCTAGTCCATACCTTCAAGAATCACAATGGGCTGATTTTGAATTAGTTGGCATTCGAATGAATGCGCTCTTTCCAGGATTTACTCAAAACAAAGAACAGGCTTTATTACGACGACATTTAAAAGCAAGATCTGAGCATAAAACCTCTCTTTTTTCTACACAAATAGAAGCGAAAAGTGTAAGTCAAAAAATTGCAAAAGATTTCAATGAAGAGCTTGCGCGATGGAGCGCTGATTTTGAAAATTTGAATTTTCATTTAGAGGCAAATCCTACGTTTAAAGACGCATTTTATAATTTTCTCAGAAAGTATCATGAAAAAGCATTGAATCAAGAAAAGGGGTTTGATCTTGATGTGATATCTCAATTTGTACTCAATGAGCGATTTGATATTACATTAATGCGTGATCAAGGTGACCCCAGTAAATCGAATGATGATTTCCTTTCAGACCATATGGATCGATTTTTTAATCAACCAATCAATGATCCCATCTTTTTTGCGATGATTGGCGCTGAGATGAGTGAGTTTGCCCGTACTAAAGCGAAGCAAAGCATAATAGATAAGAAAAATGCTAAAAGGAGAGCGCGAGGTGAAAAGTTTTTATCTAAAAATGAGAAGCTTCAAATAACAGTAACTCAGGATGATTATTTGCCTGGTGCAGTGCAATATGTTTTGAGCAAGCTTGAGGGCGCATCTGCTGAGCAAATACAGCAGTACTTAATCAATATGCAAGCATATTCTAAATGCTCTGAGCGTTGGGTTTCTGGTAAGTTGGCGTTAAGTGCCACTGTATTTCTTTCTTCTAGCGCTGAAGTCAAAGCGCTTCGTGAAAAGGTGAAAGAGCCAGTTGCTTCCGCTAAAACAAATCATAATGCCACCAAAGCCGCTATGCGTTTTCTTCAGACTAGAATCGCTTTAAGAGAAAGTGAGCGTGAAGCTAACGGCATTGTTGAAGAGCTTAATGTTTTAATGGATGAGAAGCCATTAAAGTATGGAGATGTTAATGCAGCTATTGCTAAATTGGAGGGTGTGCTGGAGGGAGCGGAGAGGTTAAATAAAAATCTTGCATCCTTGCAAGAAGAACACTTTGCAGTTGACCCTTCTAACCCTGACGTATTTGCGCCTGATGATCGTGCGCACGCCATAATTCAAACACGAAAGCAGTATTTAGAGGCGCTTGAGAAAAAACCATCCCAATTTAGAGATAGGATGGAGCGGCGTGCTAATCAATATTTGACTGGAAGGGTCGCACAAATGCGCGCTCATACTGACGATTTTAATCGCGCTGCTGATTTGAAAGGTGTTGATCGATTAGTGCGTGAAGCGAAGACTGTTGAAAATGATGCAAAATTGGGCTCTGTTCATGAGGCTTTGTCAACCCCTCGAGTTGATCAGAGCGTCGAGAGTTCAGAAGCTATTGTTGTCTTGATTGAGGCAAAACTAGAGGCTGCTCGAGCTGAGCGAGATCCAGCAAATATATTGTTGGGATTAAATGAGGATTTGCCTCAATCAATTGATCAAGTTATCCCGGATATGCAGAATAAAATTGCTCACGAAAACAAGCAATGTCGTGATGGAATGGATCAAGCAATTACCACGTTAGAGGAAAGCTTGGAAACAGCACAGGGATGTTTGTTGAGAACGAGAGCCTCTCAGGCAGTTGCTAATACAACATTTGCATCAGCACGGATTATGCGTGATGAGGTGATTGCGTTTGAGGCTGAGCTAAAAGGTATTGAGGGTGCTTGTGAAGCCGATTCTGCATTTTTAGGTGATGGTGCGGAGATAGAAATTCTTCAGGGAGCTTCTGTGACAGTAAGAGATCTTAGAATGCAGATTCATACTGAAGTTAATCTATTTAATGTTTTGGCGTCGCGAGCGAAAGGTGCTGTAGTTGCTGCTAATGATGAAGCGGTTCCTTTGAATTACGCTACCCTTAGGGAAGATAGAAAGGCTTCTGAGCATTCCTTAAAGAAAATTAGGAAGTTAAGGGGACATTTTTTGACGGCGCGTCAAAAGAGGGTTGAGGAAGTCGAAAAAGTAAATCAGTCTCTAGCAGATGTTGAACTAAAACAAGGTGAGTTGCAAACTCAATGGGATCAATTTGAAATAATTACGCAATTAGCGTTGGAGGCGAAGATTGGATTTAGTGATCGTGGGCTCGCACAGATAAATAAGGGTGAGCAAGATGATCAGTTGATTGCAGCTAGGGGGCAATTAGAGGTGGAAGGTGACGCGGCACCTACAATGGCAGCGATCACTGCAGCCAGCGCGCATCTTCAAAGCGCAGAACAAAAAAATGTAGCTGCAAGCGCTGCGCTTCAAAGAGGAAAAAAGCGTTATGTTGATGCGGCGCATAATCATATTAAAGATGAGTTGACGGGTGTTTTAGCGGAACTCAAATCGAACTTAGCTAAGTTAGAAGCTAAACATACCGCAGATAAAGAGCCGGCGATAATTAATGCGGTTGCGGGGCAGGTTAAGCGTGTTTATAACGCCTTAGCCAATGCGGGTGGTTTGATTGATGTTGCTAGAAGACAAGAAATAGATGGTTTGTTACGTGGTGTTCATGGTGTTGATGGTGTTGATGATATTGCTGGTATTAATGATCTGCTTGTTCGTATTGGAGAGCATGAGTTTTCTCATGGCGTTTGGACTGAGCATTTGGAAGGTATTGCTGCACAATTTAATGAAAACTGGAGAGATGAAGGGTGTATTGGTGGTTGGCTTAACGATACCGATATTGAAGATGACATTGATGCGTATGGCGGCTATCTGAATACTCTGCAAGAAAGAAGAGCTAACTTTACAGCTGCGGCAGATCAAGTTGAGGTTGCAGGGTTAAGAGCTGTCACTGATCAGCACAAACAACATTTTAATGCGCCCAGGCTTCCTGTTAGGCTTGTAGGACGCCCGGTTACACTTAATTTATGTGATCATGATGAAAAAAAAGCAGAGCGTGCTATTGGTGCTTATATGGCAACAATTCATCTTCTTCATTCGGAGTTATCTACTGAGCTTCCCGAAAGTAAATTACGCGAACTCAAGGGAGTAACTCCTGAAGCTGCTCGAAAAAATAAACTTAAAAGATTAGAAGCTATTGTGAATAGATTGCCGTTGAGTATGCCTGGTGATGAGAAGCCAGTCTTTTCTGACACTGATCAGGCGATTATACGTGAGGTTTATAAAAATCTATTGGATGCTGATAATAAGTATGAAGGTTACACGGAGCGTCGTAACGGTGTTGAATTACCGCGTGATCTTATGTTTGCGTTTAAACTTTTTGCGTATTGTCCTGATGTGATAGCCGCTGAACATTTTCCTGAAAGTAAAATGCTTCCTAAAATTGAGCAGGCGATTAGGGTTAATTACAGGCCCGATAAACTAACTAAAGAACTGATTGAGGCAGCGATTAGTTTGTTACTGAATAACAACGGCGATGGGCTAGAAGAAGACATCGCTATTTTGTTAGTTGAAGACATGGTTAATAATATTTTACTTAGAAACAAATCAGTTGATGAAGCAGAAAAACCAACCGTTAATGCGTTGGCGCTCCTCTCAAGACACCTGCTCTATCATTTTAAGCAAAATCACTACTCACGCCAAAATCAAGAAGTCGCTTTGAATTGCTTACAACGCGTTGGTCGGGCATTAGCAGCTAAAACACATCTAGCGCAGAGAGTTTCAAATAGTTTTGTTGGGCTTGAGTCTGGTCAACCCCTTACTGAAGAGGATAAGGCTATCGGCAAGAGATTGTTGGCGATCCCTGCAGAATATAAGAAAAAATCTCATAAAGCGGTGCTTGCGATAAGTTCAGCGCTCCAAAGCTGTGATTCAGCTGTGCCAGGTGCAGACGATGAAAAAGAAGCAGAGCTTCCACTTATGGCTCAGCCTCCTGCTTACCCGCAAGCTGATCCAGCTGTCAGGTTAATTGAAGCCATCAGGGATCATGCGATTAATATTCCTATAGGTCATGAAGATACAATTAATAAAATAAATGCATTAAGTAAGAAGCTGTATGAAAGAGTGTGTGGATTATGCGGTGAAGAAGCGGCCCTCGGTGAAGAGTGGAATGCACTTTCTGCTCGAGGTCAAGCTGTTCAATCAATGGTGCGACGAGTTACTCAGGTTCACCCGATTACACGGGAGGCTGCTGAAGCAAAAAAAGCAATGAAAGCATTGACGCAGCTCCATGCTTTGCATGCGTATATTTTAAAACCGGCCAACGCAAGAGATGCAGAAAGAGTACGTTTGTTAAGAGCGCTTCCGGCTCGAACTGCGCAGGTCGGACGGCCGGCGATTGAGCACAAGCATGCTCTTGGCCAAGACCCTGGGAACGACAGTAAAGCGATCACTCGTATGTTAGCGCCGCCTTCAACGCTCAAAGAGCACGCGAATCATCTCGAAAGACTCGGCCAATCTTGGCAGTATGATTGGCAAGAAGCCATTCCAAAAATGTTAGGTGTTTTTGCGGCGGTTGCGGAAGATTTAGGAAGCTCTGATCGAGCGTTGAATGCGGCTGATGTGGTGCTGATTGAAAAAATGGTGAAATTTTATGATAACTACCTAGGAAGCCAAGGTTTAAAAAATGATGAAGATCCGCAGCCTGTGGGGAGGCTTAAAGAAGTTGCGCGCAATTCACATGATTTATGTAGAGCTGTATGGCGACAAGCAATTAAAGTACCAGCACCTGATCGTTCTGTGTTTGAAAGAATTCACAAAAATTTAAAAAATCAAGCGGATGAATTTAGCCATTTAGATTTTCAGCGCTCTTTAGCGCAAGTCGCAAAAAGTTATGGATTTTGGGTGGGTCAGACTCGCAAAAATATTCCTGAGCATAAAAAGTGGGTAAGAAATTTTGCTAGCCGTGGTGTCTGGGGAACTCCTTACCCAAGTCTTGAATCGGAAGAGTTTGAAAGTAAAATCAGGCAGGGCGCGCTTCGCTATCAATTTATGCCAAAAGCAGGCACGGGCAATCGTGATATTACCCCTGATGACTTAATGGCAGAAAATGCGTTTGATCCATTGCTCCGTAATTTACAAGAAAATATAGATGCGTTGGATGCTTTAGATGCTGCTGCAGATGAATTGAAGATGGATCCTGCAACGGGCAAAGTGAATGCTTTTGAAGAACTCATTGAGAAAATTAAATCCCTAGAGGGTTTGGTTAATATTCTGAGCAAGGATGCTAAGTATATGGCGAGTAGCACTTGCAAGGTCAAGATTCGGGAGGTAAATCAAAAAATCTTTCTATTGAAAGAAAGGATGCATGATAAAATGATTGTGCCGGCAGGAGGCGATAAAGAGAAGTATAAAGAAGCTTGTTTTAGGCTGCCTGAGCATGAGGCGTTTTCTCGCTATAATATGCGAGATTATTATTTCAAAGAAATATTTGTTCGAGCAAATGCCTATAACAATAAAACGTATGCTGGGATGGATGATCTGAAAGCAGATATCGATAAACTCGATAATGACATGAAGCTTTTAGTGAGACAATATGCACCACTGATTAGAGGGAAGAGCAAGCATGACATGCAGAAGATGCTCAAAGCGTTTTTCCTCGATGAGAATAAGCTGGCTTCATACCAGCAGCTAGTTGGACTTAAAAAAAGATTGATTGCAAAAAGAGAGGAGCTGCGCCAGGCGCACATTTCTGACCCGAATATGTCGGCACGTGAGTTAGTGATCGCTAACAATATGGCGTATTTTACAAGGGGTGGACCGGCTAATGAAGCGGGTGTAATGGCGATTCAGGATGCCTGGAATCCCGGCGATCCTGAGTTTAAAAATATTAATGAAGCGACTGAGTTTACCAGTACATATGTGAGCTGCGATAAATGGAAAAGACCCCTTAAAGGGCCTTCAAAAGCATCGTTCACATATAGGCGTGAAGCCTCTCCTGCTGGCGCTACTGATTACCCTAAAAGTACGACACAGATTAATAGGGTGTCAAATCAGTCGCACCGTCGAACACGAACAGCATTTGATGCGATATTGACCCATTTACGCGGCCGTATCGATGCTGCATTACAACACAATGCGAGCCTGCCCGCTGACCAGCGCCTCGACGATAGTGAGGTGATACGAGCAGCATTGGCTAAACCGATGTTTTTAAACGTGGGTAGTCTGAAGGATCGTAAGGATAGAGATCAAGTTGTCAAAATGGACAGCATGTATCGTGCGGTTCACAAGGAAATTGCAAAAGAAGCAGGGTTGGATAATGTTGCCAATATGGGATTGCGAGTGATGCATAAAGGGCATGAAATTGAGGCAAGGAATCTTTCAACGTCACGTTTTGGTAGTGGGAAAGTCAACATGGCTTCGGTAGATAAAGCAACGGAAAACTGGATGGAAGCACACGATAAAACCTGGATGAAGCGTTACAGTAAAAGCCAGCCTGGAAAACCACTGAAAACTGTGATTGCGCTGGCAAAAAGGGAGGTGCATCCACAGTTTAAAGAGTTGGCGAAATTGAAGAAAGCGCATAATCCTAGCGCGATTGATAGAGATGAATTGAAATTTAATGAGGCGGTTGGGAATTTGCCAGAATTGAAGAATGAGGCTGATGAGGTTCAGCAAGGTCTTCAAGAGGATTTCAATGAACGATTTTCTGCAAACTCAGATTTTCGCAAAGCGGCCTTAAGTGAAAGAGCGGAAGCTGCTGTTGCTATTATTGAGTTAAAGCAGCGTCCTCCTGTAGTTGAGGCTAAAATGAATAGTGAGCGCGCAAAGGTTCGAGTATGCGATGAATATTTGAACGTGTCAGGGAAAGCGGCGAGACATTTGCATAAATTGGTCGAATATCTTGCTCAGGGAGATGCTAAGGTTGATGGTCCGCATGTTACTGCATTGCATGCTTTTCTAGAAATGAGTAAAGACTACCTGGAAAGAGATAAGCCTGATTATTCTGATCCGCGAGCACTACTAGACTTTGAGAATCAGTCTGAAATTTTGCAGCTGAAAATGGATATTGCCTCTCAAGGCGTGGTTGCCAGTGCGCGGCATGTGGGGCCTCCTGCTGCAAGATCTGAAGGAGTTACGGATGTGCTTGCAAAAGTGCAAGAGCAGGTTGGGCTTGCTGTTGCTGGGAATGGGGATGCTAAACAACTTGAGGCTGGGCTTAAAGTGCTCGCGTGTCTTAACAGTGTCATTGAGGTTGAAAAAGTATGTGCGTCTTATGAGGATAAAATACAAGCTGCGAATCCAGGCATTCTCTCGGTTAATCTGTATGAGGCGAACGTTAAAGGTCTCGAGTTTTTGGAAAAATGTGCAGAGTTTGCAGCTAAAGATGATCCGGATCAGGCCGATAGAGCCGAGTTGTTCCGGGCCAAAGTTGCATATGATCATGCTAAAAACGTTTACGAGCTAGAAGTGGAGCAAGGTCAGCAGGCAGCTCCTCAGCAACCAGGTCCAAGATGAGCGGCGCCTATTTAGATTTAGTCCTTCTCATTCGCAAGACTAACGCGCAACTGCCTGCCACGCATATCGCTGCCGTCTAGGCTGAGTGCTTTAGCTGCAGAGGCGGTGGTTTCGAAGCTGACAAAACCGAAGCCTTTTGAGCGGCCGGTTTGGCGATCGCGGATAATGCGCGATGAGGTGATGGCGCCAAAAGATTCGAATTCAGATTCGAGTTGGTTTTTGGTGATGCCGTAAGAGAGGTTGCCGACGTAAATCGTTGATGAGTCAACGTTTTGTTCAGATTGGCTTGAATTGCGACAGAAAAGTTTTTTGAGAAATGAGATCATGGGTGGCCCTTTAATTAGTATGGAAAAAAATTATCATTAACATGAAAGCGGCAAAATTTTAACGTATCTGTAATTGAGAGGAAAGGCTTTGTGGACAAAATCGCGAATAATGGTCAAATACGAGCCATGGAGGTGCGTGATATTCCTGAGGTGATGAAAATTGAGTCAGAACAGGGGGTGAGTTCATGGACGGCGCCTAAGTTTGAGAGTGCGTTGAGAGCGGGAGATTCTGGGGTTGTTATCGAGAGCGATGACAGCTTGATAGGTTTTATACTCGTGAAAACGATTTCCGGGGTGTGTGAAATTTTAACAATCGGGGTTAGTCCCGATGTTCGCCGACAAGGGATTGGGGTAGTATTATTAGAGTATGTGCTGCGTGACGTGGATGAAGCCATATTAGAAGTCAGGCGCAGTAATGCCGCAGCCATTGGGCTGTATGAAAGAATGGGGTTTACCGAGTGTGGAGTGCGTAAGGGATATTATAATAACGGGGGGGAGGATGCGATTGTGATGAAGAAGAGCGCGTCATCCCGGACTTGATCCGGGATCCATAAAATAAAGGACAATAAATGCTAAAAAAAATCGCAAACATATTTCGTAAGCTCGTGGGTTCTTCTGAATCAGCGCACGATATTGCCTTGTTTGCGCCACAAAACCCTTCACCTATTTTGCGAGTTAGTTCGCAAGGGGTTTTAATTTATCACAATGACAGCGCGGCTTTGTTAGTTGACAAGTGGGGAGTGCGCATTGGGAAAAAAATTCCAGAAGAGTGGTTGCGGCTCGCACAAGATGTGTTGTCTGAAGATGAAAGTCGTTCTGTTGAAATTAGCGTAGACTCGGTAATTTATTCTTTAGCGTTTGTTCCCATTGCGAAAGAGCGCTATGTGAATATTTACGCGAGCGATGTAACGCAGCGTGTTGAGAACGAACATAATATTATGGCAATGAAAAACCTTGATGATTTAACAGGCTTACCGACAAAGGTGTTGTTTGATAGTTTGATTGATGAATTACGCGTTTTACAAGGCGATGAAAAAATTGCGTTTGTCGTTATCGGCGTATCACGGTTTGATGAGGTGATGCATGCGCTTGGTCGAAATGCCACTCGGCAGTTAATGAAAACATTTGCAATGCGTTTACAAAGTGCGTTGCCTGAGCAATCTGTTTTATGTGCATTGTCGTTCAATACGTATTGTTTTGCGATCAGTGATTCAAAGCAGGTTGCGAATGTTGATTTATTGGTAGAAGACGTTTCGGCCAACATCTCTGGGAATTACGCGATTGACCATATGCATGTTAACGTGAGTGTTAATGCCGGTGTGGTGATTCATGAGGAAGGTGATCTTGCGTTAACGCGATTAATCGAGCAAGCCAATTTGGCATTGTATCACGCTAGATCACATAACTTACCTTGTCAGTTTTACGCTGAAAAAATCGATGCGAAAATTAAAGAGCGACATCAATTGCTTTTGGATTTGCGCCGCGCGCTAGTAGAAGATCAGTTTGAAGTTTATTATCAACCGCAATATAACATTGCATCGGGCAAGCTATGCGGGGCTGAGGCGTTGGTTCGGTGGCAGCATCCGAAGAGAGGTTGGGTTTCGCCTATAGACTTTGTGCCGTTGGCTGAGCAAACCGGCCTTATAGTGCCTATTGGCGAATGGATTATGAAGGCAGCCTGTGTTCAAAGTCGTTTAATTCAAGAGGAATGCAGCGCGGCGGTACCGATTGCAGTGAATGTCTCCGCTGCACAGTTTCATGGTGAGGGTTTTGTGGCAACACTGATGGATATTATGCGTGAGACGAAGATGCCTGCTAACTTGCTTGAAATTGAATTAACAGAAAGCATGTTTATGACCGATGTTGAAAGTGCGATTGCGATTATGCATGAGGTGCGAAAATTGGGGGTAGGGCTTTCTATTGATGATTTTGGTACGGGGTATTCTTCCTTGAATTATTTGAAGCAGTTTCCGGTGAATAAGTTAAAGATTGATAAGTCGTTTATTGATGAGCTTGAGGTTATCGGTGATCGATGTGCGATTGTCTCAACAATCATTCAGCTGGGCCAGAATTTAAATTTAAAAGTTATCGCTGAAGGAATTGAGACCCAACATCAGCTTGATATTTTGACCAAAGAAAAGTGCGATGAAGTGCAGGGGTATTTGTTTAGTAAGCCGCTGTCGTTTGAAGAGTTTAAGGCGTTGGTTTCTTCGAAATAGAATGGATCCCGTATCAAGTCCGAGATGACGGACTGTGCGTCGCCCCGGCCCCCGAGCCGGGGTCCATCAAATTTAATAATTTCTAATTTAAACACTATAAAAACGAGGCTGATATGGAGAAGCTTTCATATGTGTATATTCTTGCGAGTAAAAAAAATGGAACACTTTATGTGGGTGTGACGTCAGATATTGTTAAACGGATTTGGGAGCATAGGAATCATGTGGTTCCAGGATTTACTAAACAATATAATGTTACTAAGCTTGTATATTATGAAGAGCATGGGGATATTTATGAGGCTATAACGCGTGAGAAGCGAATAAAAAAATGGTTTCGTGAATGGAAGATTGAATTGATTGAAAGCCTTAATCCGAGTTGGGATGATCTTTATGAGAAGATTTGTGAGTAATTAGATGGATCCCCGATCAAGTCGGGGATGACAGGTGGTGCGTTGTGCGGGGATGATGAAAAGAGTGCGTCGCCCCGGCCCCCAAGCCGGGGTCCATTATAATAAAAAATTTTCCAAATCATCCGCACCACCCACATACTCATCATCCAACCAAATCTGTGGCACAGTGACAGGTGTTTTATCACCAATAATCGGTTTCACTCTCGCAAGCATTTCATATAACGCGCGTGGAGATTCAATCACGTCGTGGTATTCATATTCAATATTCTTAGCATCCAGCGCCGCTTTTGCTTTCGTGCAATGCGGGCAATTCTTTTTGCCAAACACATGATTGCCTTTAAGCGGCGTGCGTTTTGCGTGTTCGGTCACGATGGCTTGTACCAAAACACCGCGATTAATCGCGTTACCCTGACTAATCACCTTGCCTTCCACCATCACAATCGGTGCGTGCCAACCGCCTTTTTTGAGGGGTCGCCAAAAGAAGGTTAGCCAGTCAAATGTAGAAACCCTGGTAGGGATGCCGTCTAAATCAGTCTCTAAAGTATGCTTCAAAATATCATCTGTGAGGGAGCACTCACCGCAAGGGATTTTCACGCTGAAGGGACCAAATTTGCCTGCCCATTTGTAAAATGTGATGTTAATTTTGTCGTCCATTTCGCTGAGGTCTCCGTCGTGAGGGTTTAGTAGATATTCCCATGGGAGACTACTCACTGTCTACGCTTTGGGATATAATGATGCGCTTAGAGACTTTAGAAAGCGATAAAATGATTGAAACCGGCGTAATTGTACAAAAAATAAAAGATTTGCAGGCCCGCGCAGATGCGCTTCGGGGGTATCTTTGACTATGACGAAAAAGCCAAGCAATTAGCGGCGGTTGAAACGGAGCTTGAAAATCCCAATATTTGGGATGATCCTGAAAAAGCACAATCTCTGGGCAAAGACCGCGCAAGGTTGTCCGACACCGTCGAAACGCTCGACGACTTAAAATCCGCACTCGATGAAATAGCCGAACTCTTCCAGCTCTCCCTCGCTGAAGGCGATGAAGACACCATTAACATCATGGCAGAAGATGTTGAAAAGCTAGGTGTTCAAGTCCACGACCTTGAGTTTCGTCGCATGTTCTCAGGTGAGATGGATGCCAACAATGCTTATGTCGACATCCACGGCGGGTCAGGCGGCACAGAGGCGCAAGATTGGGCTGAAATGCTATTGCGCATGTATCTACGCTGGGGCGAACGCCGCGGGTTTACCACACAAATTATTGAAGCCTCTGCGGGCGATGTTGCAGGTATCAAAAGTGCAACGATTAAATTCGAAGGCGCTTATGCTTACGGATGGTTGCGTACCGAAACCGGCGTGCATCGTCTTGTGCGAAAATCTCCGTTTGACTCAGGCAGTCGCAGGCACACCTCATTCGCATCTGTCTTTGTTTCTCCTGAAATCGATGACAACATTGAAATTGATATTAACCCCGCTGACCTTCGCACAGACACATACCGTGCAAGTGGCGCAGGCGGACAGCACGTTAACCGTACTGACTCTGCAGTGCGCATTACGCACTTGCCAACAAACACGGTTGCGCAGTGTCAAAATAATCGATCCCAACATCAAAACAGGGCGCAAGCTATGGTTCAGTTGCGTGCAAAGCTCTACAAATTAGAGCTGGCCAAACGTAACGAAAAACAACAAGCACAAGAAGCAACGAAAACCGATATAGGATGGGGGAATCAGATTCGGTCTTATGTTTTAGACCAATCGCGCATTAAAGATTTACGTACCGGCGTTGAAACCGGTAACACAGGTGCTGTTTTAGATGGCAGCATAGATCAGTTTATAGAGGCAAGTTTAAAAAGTGGAATCCAAGATGGTTGATAAAACGGAAAATGATACAGTAGAAGTTGAAGAAGATATTAATGCGATCGTTGCACAGCGTAAAGAAAAGTTGGCTGCAATGCGCGAAAAAGGGAATGCGTTCCCTAACGATTTTCGCAGAGACACAACATCGCAACCGCTACACGTAGAATACGATGATAAACCCGCAGAATATTTTGATGAAAACAAGATCGAAGTAGCTTGTGCTGGTCGCATCGTATTACGCAGAATTATGGGTAAGGCGAGCTTTATCTCAATACAAGATATGTCGGGTAAAATCCAGGCTTATCTTCGTCGCGATGACTTGCCTGAAGGTGTTTATGCCGACTTCAAGCATTGGGATATGGGCGACATTGTTGGTGTTAAAGGCACGCTCTTTAAAACCAAAACAGGTGAGCTTTCGATTCGTGCGACAGAGTTACGTTTGCTCACAAAATCACTGCGTCCGTTGCCTGAAAAGTTTCACGGTTTAACCGATCAAGAAATGCGATATCGTCAACGTTATCTTGATTTGATTGTGAACGATAAGTCGCGTCAAACCTTTATCGCGCGTACGAAAACAGTGAATGCGATTCGTGACTTTTTAAATAAGCGCGGTTTCTTGGAAGTTGAAACGCCGATGATGCAGCCGATGGCTGGTGGGGCTGCGGCGCGTCCGTTTGTCACAAAACACAATGCGCTTGATATGCAATTGTTTTTGCGTATCGCACCTGAGCTTTATTTAAAGCGTCTTGTTGTCGGTGGTTTTGAGCGTGTGTACGAAATCAATCGTAGCTTTCGTAATGAAGGGATTAGCACAAGGCATAATCCTGAGTTTACGATGCTCGAGTTTTATTGGGCGTATGCGGATTACAACGACCTCATGGACTTAACTGAAGAAATGCTGCGTGAAGTGGCTGAAGCGGTTACGGGTTCAACAACGCTTGAGAGTCATGGACACACTATCGACTTTAACAAGTCGTTTGATCGCATGACGATTAAAGAGGCGGTGTTGAAATACAACGCCGATATTACAGCTGCTGATTTAGAAGATGCGGATAAGCTCGCTAAAATTGCGAAAGGCTTAGGGATTGATGTCAAGCCTTCTTATGGCTTGGGCAAGTTGCAAGTTGAGGTGTTTGAGAAGACTGCTGAGCATGAGTTGGTTCAGCCGACGTTTATCACGGCTTATCCTGTTGAAGTTTCACCGTTGTCTCGTCGTAACGATGACGATCCTTTCTTAACAGATCGTTTTGAATTCTTTGTTGGCGGACGCGAAGTGGCTAATGGTTTTTCTGAGTTGAATGACGCAGAAGATCAAGCTGAACGTTTTCGTGATCAAGTAAAAGAGAAAGAGGCGGGTGATGCTGAGGCGATGAGTTATGACGCTGATTACGTGTTGGCGTTAGAACACGGCATGCCACCGACAGCGGGCGAGGGGATTGGTATTGATCGTCTTGTGATGTTGTTGACTGATTCAACTTCCATTCGTGATGTGATCTTGTTTCCGCATATGCGCGCTCAAGGTTGATGTTTAGAAACGGCGGCGTCAGTTTGCTTTCATGCATACTGGCGCTGTTGTTGCTAAGTGCTTTGCTTTTATTTGCTTCCAATAGTTTTACTTCGCTGCATTCGCATGCGATTTCTAAGTCTTTACAATCAATTCTCATTTCTGAAATAAATTATGCGCGTTCGTTAGCGTTGACGCATTATTCTAAGGTGACACTTTGTCCTACGACAGCGGGTGTTGCTTGTGAGTCCTCCTGGTCTGATGGGCAGTTGATTATCATGGATGATAAGCCCATGAGAGTTTTTCAACAGAAGGCAAAAGGCATGTTGACCTATAAGGGGTTTGGGTCGTCGCCTTATTTGGTTTTTGATGCAGCAGGCATCAATTTTGCAACAAACGGAACATTTGCTTATGTTGATCCAACTGGAAATAAAACGTTGTGGCGTTTAGTTATTAACAAAGCTGGCAGAGTACGGGTTGATTCCTGATGCGCACATCTTTCCCGTCATCCCCG
>DKOI01000081.1 GCA_002469885.1 Legionellales bacterium UBA7366
CTACCAATTTCACCACCTCGGCTTGAGAGAGCACTTTACTTGCTCTCTCAACACTTGTCAATTTTAAGGCGCAGAAGAATCTGTCCTGCCTGCTGAAGCAACACTCTGATCTCCAAGACCCACAAAGCTAGAATCAGCCCCAAAGTCCCTCTCATAAAAAAGCCTATACGACATTCCTTGGCGTCCATGACCTGCAGCAGAACCATTTTCCGGTTGCGCAGAAGCTGCAAAACCAGCAACACAACCAAAACAGCACCCTATCACTGCACCCAATACGGCAACACCCGACAGTAAAGCTGCTGTAGAATGCCCAATGTGCTCCATCTCATCAAGCATGTAACAGGTTGTCGCCACCGTTCCTGCAAACAACACTGTTTTAAGTGCTGTGGTACCTAGAGCATAAGCACACGATTCTTTAATTAAAGGCAACTCAATCACAGTGAGCTCCGACTGCTCACCTGCTTCAATGCTCGCCTTATTTGCCTCGAGCTGCGCTTGCAACTCTTGCACTCTGTCTTTTTGCGCTTGAGAAATACAACATTTCGCACCAATGAAGGCGAGAGCTGTGTATTCAACAAATAGAGCCAAACCATTCACTGCTGCAATTTGACTACCAATCTTTCCGGATAATACATCGTATTGGGGATATTTTCCATTTAACATAACAACACCTAGCTGCATCGATGCGACACTCATTGTAACACTTGCTAGCGCTTGCAAACAGAAAAATGCTAAGGTCTTGCATTGTGAGCGCGCTGAAACCCTCTGCGCGGTATTTTCTGCTTCAACCTCCAATTGAGCGGTATTTTTTTCTTTAACCTCCAATTGAATCGAGGAATCCGCAGTACCATCCAGCAAACCATCCCCATTCTCTTGTACAAACATAACCAACTCCTTTATAATTTTTAAAAAATATCAATTTAAAACCGCAGAAAAGGAATGAGAAAAAAGGTTGCTCCATCAGATACACATGGACTTTATCACGAACCCCATCAAACGATTAGACTGAATTCTATGATAAAAAAATCGCGATCACAAGGAACCTATGAAATGAACACATTAACGATCACTTTTAACGACAGGAGAGCTTTACACTTGCAATGAAGAGAAATTTTAACGCGTGAGTGATGACGATTTCGCTAGTGAAGTGCCACCTGTGGAGCCCTCTTGACGACAATGCTTTTTGACGTTTTTTTTGGCGGAAACGAAGAAATCGCAGGAGACACTTTAGCGTATTGGGCGTCACGGATCAGGTTATGAATTTGAACGGCTTGAAGTTGAGCGAGCTCCTGGCAAGAATCGAGCCCTGCAGACATTTCTTTAACCATTGCGCGCAACTGAACAATTTCAACATTTTTTGCAGTGATGGCATCCCTGAGGCCTTGCACATAAACTGATGTTTCAACAAGGTTACGGGCTAAGCTCAACGCAGGGTCATCAACCAAATTGCTTGACTCACCCTCTGAAACCCATAAGGGCTGATGCCCCAATGGCTCACCTAAACCAAACCCTTGAAAAATTTCAGCTGTCGAACTCGATCCACCCTGCATAAAGGAACTCCCTCCCGTTATTGAGGGAGGGATGCTACCAAGCTTAGCTAAAGCTGTCTATAGATTAAAAATATCCTGAACAACAATAGTATGATCACGCTCACGCCCTGTTGCAATAAGTGCGATTTTCACACCGGATAGCACTTCAATGCGATTTAGAAACGCTTGCGCATTAGCAGGCAATTCGTCCCACTGGGTTTTGCCTTCTGTTGAATCGGTCCAACCTGCAATATCTTCATAAACAGGTTTACACCTTGCTAAACGATCCGCATCTGCAGGCGGGAAGTCTAGCGTTTCGCCGTCACATTCATAGGCCGTACAAATGCGAAGTGTTTCAATTCCATCTAACACGTCGAGTTTTGTGATACATAAGCCACTTAAACTGTTCACAAGCGCAGACCGTTTTAATGCAACAATATCTAACCAACCACAACGACGAGCACGTCCTGTGTTTGAGCCAAACTCATTTCCCTTTTTAGCCAGAAGATCGCCAATTTCAGAAAAATCTTCTGTTGGAAACGGGCCTGATCCTACACGCGTAGTATAGGCTTTTGTTAACCCTAACACATAATCAAAATAAAGCGGGCCAAAACCTGTGCCGGTTGATGCACCACCTGCCGTTGTGCTTGAAGATGTGACAAATGGATAAGTACCATGATCAACATCAAGCAAGGTGCCTTGAGCACCTTCAAATAAAATGCTTTTACCCGCAGCTTTAAAGCCTGCCAACAAATTCGGAATGTCTGCGCGCAAGTCACGAATGTGTTTTGCTAACGTTAACATTTCATCTAAAACTGTTTTAAAGTCTAACGGCTCAGCATCATAATAATTTTCGAGCAGAAAATTATGGTATTCCATTAACGGCTTTAATTTTTCTGCAAAGCGCGCATCGTCACACAAATCGTCAAAACGTAATGCACGGCGCCCTGCTTTATCTTCATAGGCAGGACCAATCCCACGACCCGTGGTACCGATCGCCTTATTACTTTTCTTTTCACGCGCTTGATCAAGCGCTACGTGTGACGGCAAAATCAACGTGCACGCAGCACTGATTTTCAAGAGCTCACGCACTGGCACGCCTTGATTTTCAAGCTCGCTAATCTCTTCCCAAAGCGCTGCAGGTGATAAGACAACACCGTTACCAATAGCGCACTGAACGCCGTCGCGCAGAATTCCTGAGGGAATTAAGCGTAAAATGGTTTTCTTACCATCGATCACCAAAGTATGGCCCGCATTATGGCCTCCTTGAAAACGTACAACACAAGCTACCTGCTCAGTCAGTAAGTCAACGATTTTACCTTTACCTTCGTCGCCCCACTGGCTCCCCAAAACGATCACATTTTTACTCATGAACTTATTTTTACCTTACTGATGAATAATATAAAGAATAGCAACACCGACGAGCATGATACCTAAACCAAAGTAACGGAGCGAACGATCGTCTTGCTCAGACAATCGTCGCATCATTTTACGGTACATGCGCGGTGCGATGAAAGGCATTATGCCTTCCAATACAAACACGAGAGACAGGGCCGAAAAGAAATAGTCTGTCATATCCATGCTTACGCGCTCACTTAACTAGAATGACCTGCATTTTTTCCATCACTGTTGAAGTAACGGAAAAATTGACTATCAGGTTTTAGCACCAGTAAATCACCTTTGTTACTAAAGGATGACTGATAAGCTTCTAAGCTACGATAAAAGCTATAGAACTCTGGATTTTTACTGTACGTGGTCGCATAAATTTCAGCGGCTTTTTTCTCACCTTCGGCGCGAATCGTTGCAGCATCAGCTCTGGCTTGCGCTTTGATGATAACCACTTGTTGATCCGCTAGAGCACGAATCCCCTCAGCAACACGATTACCCTCAGCACGAGCATTTTCAGCAAACTGTTTACGCTCAGAGGCCATGCGTGAAAACACCGATTTTAAAACGCGCTGTGGCAAGACCACACTTTTTAAACGCACATCGATAACAGTAACACCCATCTCCTTGACCTTATCCAAACTATTCGCTTTCGTTTTAATGGAATCCAT
The DNA here is from genome assembly GCA_002469885.1 of Legionellales bacterium UBA7366. GTDB lineage: Bacteria > Pseudomonadota > Gammaproteobacteria > UBA7366 > UBA7366 > UBA7366. The sequence goes on from DKOI01000081.1 coordinate 3,587, forward strand.
GATCCGGCCACGCTCAGAAGAAATGGTTTGATTTGAGGTATGCGTACCAAACTCTGCACGCACAATATCATTAATGTTCTGCTCTAAAAGCTGTTCCGCACGACCAACATCACCACGGTTAGTACTTTTATAAAATAACGCGAGATTCGTAATGCGCCATTTAACATAATAATCAACTGTTAAAAATGTTTGCTGTGCTGTTAACACGTTAAAAGGTTTTGATGTTAGCCCTAATACGCGTACATCAAACTTTTTAGCTTGGTCAGCCACTGGAAGCTTCATATGCAAACCAGGATTAACCACTTTAGCTTCCGTTGAGTCATTCGCTTTAATGACCTCACCCAAACGAACAACAATCGCTTGCTGCCCTTCATTCACAACATAAAACGTTGAGAAAACAAAGATAACAACTAAAAGGACTACTGCCATCAATATAGATTGTATTGGCTTCATGGTTAGTCTCCTCGACTTAAGTAATCAGGCCTGGTCGTAGATAAGCTCGTGCGCGATCTTGCGTAACCTGACTCAGGTGCAGCTGTCGCTGTGTTGCTTTCAGGTGCCATATTCAGATTGACATCTAAATCATCTGCCACTGGCTTTTGACCAACCATTTTATCTAACGGTAAGTAAAAAACGTTATTATTGCCATCGCCCGCGGCATCAACCATCACTTTAGAACTGTGACTTAAAACATATTGAACCATATCGAGATACATACGTTCACGTGTCACACCCGGTGAATCTTGATAAACAGAAACTAACGCTTTGTATTTGGCGGTTGCGGCTTCTGAGGCCAAAATAATTTCTTGCTGGTACGCTTTAGCATTGGCTTTAATACGTGACGCGCCACCCATTGCAAGCGGTACAACTTTACTCGCGTATGCTTCAGCTTGTTGCTTAAAGCGCTGCCCATCTTGGCCAGCTTGTGCTACCTCTAAAAACGCATCCGCCACTTCTTCTGGCGCCTGTGCTTTACGCACATTAACCGCTAAGACATTCAATCCTGATTGATAACTCTCAAGGATTGTTCGAAGCTCAACCAAGACACTCTCACCTAACGCACTTCGACCGCTTGTTAACACTGAATCAAGCTTCATCGTGCCGACAACTTGTGATAATGCGCTTTCAGCCGCTTGCTTGATTGTCTGCTCTGGATTTGAGATATGGTATAAAAACTCTTTAGGATCACCGATTTTGTATTGAATGCCCAATTCAACGTAAACAACGTTCTTATCGATATCACTTTCACTTAACTCTTTCAAAGGGGACTGCGAGGAACCGACAACCTGTTTCTCAACCTCTTCTACATTCACGATAGATTTAGGTTTATCTGACTGGTCAGATGATTTTGTCAACAAATCTGCTTGCATTTGAAAAGCGTGAATCGCTTGTGTATTCACTTTTTCGTAGCTGGAAATAAAGCGTGGAATCCAGTGCGGTCCAGGCTCAACAGTCGATTGGTATTTACCAAAACGTAAAACAACCGCTTCTTGCTCCGGGCTCACAATAAAAATACCTGACAAAACCCAGATGATTGCGAACACTGCTAATACAGCGACAAAGCTGAATTTGAAGTTTTTGCCTACACCGCTTCCGCCACCGCTGACAGCTTTACCGCCTAGCAATCGCGAAAATTTGTTTACCAGGTCACGTATGACCTTATCTAAATCAGGCGGGCCCTGGTTTTTGTTTTTGCCGCTCCACGGATCTTGGTTGTTTGAACCACCCGAATCATTCCAGGACATATTTCCCCCTTAAAGGTAATTTTTGACTAGATCATTTTTCACTCAGGAGCCTTGTAAGCTTCTGCTTTGGTAAGCGTACAACAAGTTCGTAACTCCCATCAAGCGCTACCTGCTCTGAAACGACAGCATCTAAATTATAGAGCGTGCTACGCAACTTGCCTTGCGTTGATGATAAGCTAATTTCTTGCTCAACAATGTCTTCAGATAGAATATCAACAATGGCTTGCTTTAACTCACTCAAGCCTGCGCCAGACACTGCTGAGACCCACACTTTCACCGGCCTACCTGCAGCATTATATTCAATATGTGGTGTTTGATCATCTATTAAATCAACTTTATTGAACACCAACAGTGCTGGAACCTCATTTGCCTCGATTTGCTCCAACACTTTATTCACCTCAGACATTTTATAGCGGGATTCAGGGTCAACTGCATCAATCACGTGCAGTAAAATATCAGCATCTTTTGTTTCTTCGAGTGTTGCGCGAAAAGCGTCCACTAAATCATGGGGCAACTCTCGGATAAACCCTACGGTATCAGCGAGAACGACCTTGCCAAACTCTGATAAATGAAGTGCTCGCAAGGTAGGGTCAAGCGTCGCAAACAATTGATCTGCGACGTAAGCATCGGAGTCGCATAATGCATTAAATAAAGTTGACTTGCCTGCGTTGGTATACCCGACTAAGGCCACTGTTGAAATATTGGCGCGGTGTCTCGTGCGACGTCGGCCGCTACGGTCTTTGCGCACTTTATCAAGACGCTTGGTAATGGCTTTAATTCGCCCTCGGATTAAACGCCTATCCACCTCCAACTGTGTCTCACCAGGACCTCGCAGACCGATGCCCCCTTTTTGTCTTTCTAAGTGAGTCCAACCTCGAATAAGGCGCGTGGATAAATGTTGTAATTGAGCGAGCTCTACTTGCAACTTACCTTCAAATGTTTGGGCGCGTTGAGCAAAGATATCTAAAATGAGATCCACACGATCAACAACACGGCATTCAACTTTACGTTCAATATTGCGCGTTTGAGCCGGGGTTAGATCGTGACTGAAAATGACGAGGTCTGCGCCATGGGCTTTAATGGCTTGGTGAATTTCTTCAACCTTCCCTTTACCGATAAGGTATTTAACGCACGCTGACCGGCAGATCGCATGAATTTCTAGCGCAGGGCTGATGCCCGCCGAAACGGCTAGCTCATGAAATTCATCAAAATCTGCCTGTGTAGATACACGTGGTAACGTGACATGTACGAGTATAACGACTTCAGCAGGCACCGGAGTTTCAATCAATGAAAACCTCCAGCTAGCTGACTATTCGCCTGCAGCACCTGAATCCCCATCACCACTGCCAAAGTTAAATGGCACGTTTCTTGAGGGTACGATTGTGGATATTGCATGCTTATAAACCATTTGTGTTATTGTGTTTTTCAACATAACAACATATTGATCAAACGACTCAACCTGACCTTGCAGTTTGATACCGTTGACTAAATAAATTGAAACTGGCACACCTTCTCTGCGCAGTAAGTTCAGAAAAGGATCTTGTAAACTCGGCCCTTTTGACATTGTTGCTCTCCCTTTTATTGAAATATTTTCCTATTTGATATCCCGGCTATTAACTAACCTTGTCGCCAGGCATTTAACCACCACATACTGCGGGAATTCATCAGAAATAACAAGGGCATAGTTAAGAATTTTGCGTGTTTTAACGACGTTTGATGCAAAGTCTCGAACTATGATACTATGAGTCCATATTGATGGATATAATTCAAACAAAGGTCTTAGAGATTCGCTCCGTCTTTCGTAAGCCATTGAAGCCCTGGATTTTCCTAGGTTTCTAAAAAATAGCGGCATGCATATGAGCAAAGAAAAAGCCTTTACACGAACGTGCACCAAGTGCAAACAAAACCTACCTATCAAGGCGTTTTCAGTTCGCAATAAAATCACCAGCCCGTTCTGCTTAAATTGTGAAGCCATGGCTGAAGCCGAAGGACAAGGCGGGGGTGGCGGCCCCAAACTACACAAAGACTATTACAGCGAAGAACGCGATCACGGCACGAAAAGCACACGCAATATTAAAACCGAACAATATCTTGAAGACAAAGAAGATAAACAGTTCCTTGAAGATGTCGAAAAACAAGAAAAAAAAGACGAACTTAAACAAAAGAAAGTCTCTAGCTTTTTAAAGCGCCTACGCGACACCAAGGCGCTTTTTGCTAATGATGGAACAACCAAAGCACCCACAGCGCCTGCAACAAAAGAAGGCGCAAAAGATTTCTTAGCCGCCTCTGAATACCTCAAAGGCCAGCATGACACCAATGCGAGCGTTATCGACCCTGCAGGTGTTCGTGCCGCAGTGAGTCGCTCGCACTGGCAAGCACACAGTGGCGCGGTTCGTTCTTGGGCAACATCAGCTGCCGTCCATTCTCACACTCAAAAAAGCAGCTCCATGATCAATCCCTACAATACCTGGCAACGACGCGCCATGTTAGGCGGCGAAGCTGGCGAAAAGACTGCGGGAAAAACCGCAGGAAAAAGCACCGAAAATGCGAAAGACATTGAAGCCGTGGAAAAAGAAATCAAATCCTGGAGCCCCCGCTCTGGCAAGAAATAGCTTGCGCGCCCAATTAAAGTTGCTATGATCTATGAAGGTCAACGATATTACGCTACTTTAAGGAAGTGTATGACCACTCTGTACACAAGATAAGGAACTGACATGAGCAAGCAAGAATTGATCAGCGCTATTGCTGAAAAAGCCGATATTACAACCTCGCAGGCAGAAGCCGCTTTTGACGCCACATTTAGCACTATTAAAAGCATTATGTCCACAGAAGGAGGCACAGTTGCCATCCCTAAATTTGGCCGTTTTGGCACAAAATTACGTGCTGCACGTAAAGGCAGAAACCCTGCAACAGGCGCTGAAATTCAGATCCCTGAAGCTACCGTTCCATTCTTTAAGGCAGCTACTGACTTGAAAACAGAAGTTAACGACAAAGAAAGCGCGTAACAGCATCAGAGCCAATAAAAAGCCCAGGCATGCCTGGGCTTTTTGCTATACCTATATAAGTGTTGCACCTGTTATAGCGTTCCTATATTATTACACCCTGACCTAATCGGTAAGTTTGTTTGTCTTTGGATCTTGATCATCTCGATTCTCGTAAGAAGCCTGGTTACTGAGGGGTTCGTGATTAATTAATTGGAGAATCGATTCGTGAATAAAATTTATGTTGGTAACTTACCATACGACTGCACAGAAGCTGACCTACGCTCAACATTTGACCCATGTGGTTCAATTGAAACAGCTGACGTGATCTTTGACCGTTACACCGGCAAATCAAAAGGCTTTGCTTTCATTACCTTTGCTGAGCAAGGTTCTGTTAAAGAAGCTATTGATAACTTTGACGGTAAAGAATTCGGCGGTCGCCGTATGAAAGTTAGCGAAGCTAAAGAAAAAGCTAGCGACGGTCGTCGCGGCTAGTTCTTCAGTCGAAGACTACATGAAAAGGGGCGATTAAATTGCCCCTTTTTTATGCCTGAAACACCAAAAACCTTACTTCTTCACCCGCAACTTACCGCGCTCATCCACTCGATATTGCTGGCGAGTATGCTGAAAATATTGAATATTCTCCACCTTAAACACCCCCTCTCTCACACGAATCAAAGGCTGCTCCAAAGGGTCATGCGCAAAAGCCGCCTCTTCTTGCTGAACCACATCAGTCTTCTTAACGCGCATCGCAAGCGCCGCATTATTCTCTAACGGCATGCGAGACTCGAGCAGCTTCTCAATATGCTCTCGCTCTCCATAAATAGGGCGATTAACGCTGTAACCAAACAATGCATCTTTTGTGAACATAGATAACCAGGATGAGAGATCTTTGCCGCTACCATTGAAAAGATAAACATAAACAACGGTTTCATCAGCTGCCAGAACGTCAGGACGCCTGGCCTTACTGCTCAAGGCCAAACCTGCAATTTTTTTAAGGTTCTCCTCAACTTCGGCTAAGATATTTTGGAGTTTTTTAGGGACGATGTCGAACTTATCGCCTGCTTTGAATTTTTCACGTAAGACTTTATCACGCTCTAATGCCTCTTCAAGCAACACCTTGAGCTTCTCATAAACTTCCTTATCTTCATCCTGCTGTGACATAAAAACGCGCCTATACTTAAGATCATTTAATACGATACTTTATAGTACCGAATCTCGTTAGACACAAGCAAGCTTGGGGACTCACGGTTTTGAATTATGCTGATTTCCTGCTTGAAGCTCTGCTTTGCAACCACTTTTTAGAGGCTCAAGAACATCGTTTGCTAGCATTGCTGCGAAAGCGACGTGCTTTGGATTAACATCTCCACCCGTAAGATTACTAAGCACTCTTTCAACCTTATCAATCTCATAACCACGACGCTCAAAAAAATTATGAGCCCCTTCATAGGTATCAGATGCAGATATTTTCTGAGTTGTTTCTTTTTCTGGCGCAGTGGATTTTCCAAAAAAAGCTGATCTCGGAGAGCTCTCTTCCGGTCCTTCAAGGCCAGAATCGTTGAGATCTTTGCCCACACCAAACAAGCCGCCTCTTTTTTTATTTTTATTTTCTTCT
>DKOI01000077.1 GCA_002469885.1 Legionellales bacterium UBA7366
GCGCCTGCAGGAAGCGCGCGAAGCACCTCAGCGCATGTGTTGATTTGAACCACGCTACGACAAACCTAATCGTTCGCAACACCTCTCATCTGGTGTAGCCTGCACAAGCAGCGCGCAAGCGATGCGCCTGCAGGAAGCGCGCGAAGCGCCACAACACATGTGTTGATTTGAATCCCGCAGGCGCTCACTTCGTTCTCTTGTGCGGGCTACGACAAACCTAGTCGTTAGCCATGAAAAAACTTACTAAAAGCAACGCACTCTTTATTGAGCGCCTTAGCAACAGCGGGGCAAGTTATGTGCCCATCATAAACATTCAATCCATTAAGCAGATGCTTATCTTCTAGCAACGCATTCAACCCTTTATCAGCAAGTGCAATAATAAAAGGTAGCGTCGCATTACCTAAGGCTAATGTCGATGTGCGCGGAACGGCGCCTGGCATGTTTGTCACGCAATAATGCACAACGTCATCGATAACATAAGTTGGCGCTTCATGCGTAGTAGGCTTGCTTGTTTCAAAACACCCGCCCTGGTCAATTGCCACATCCACCATCACAGCGCCTGTGCGCATGTCTTTTAACATGTCCCGGGTTACAAGCTTGGTCGCAGCAGCGCCGGGGATTAATATCGCACCAATAATTAACGATGAATTCAACACATGCTCACGAATAGAATCTTTGGTCGCATAAATTGTTTTAAGCCTAGAACCGTACTGTTGGTTAAGCTGACGCAAGCGGTCCAATGATTTATCAAGCACAGTTACGTTAGCCTCAAGCCCCATCGCCATACGAATCGCATTCGTACCGACAACACCGCCGCCCAATACCATCACATCACCTGAAGGAACACCTGGAACGCCACCCAAAAGGATGCCGCGCCCACCGCGCACTTTTTCAAGGGCATGTGCGCCAGCCTGAATAGACATGCGCCCAGCAACCTCACTCATTGGCGAGAGTAACGGTAAGCCGCCTTTATCGTCAGTCACTGTTTCATAAGCAATCGCAGCACAACCAGATTTCTGCAAGAGCTCAGTTTCTTCAGGAAGCGCAGCCAGGTGCAAGTAGGTAAAAAGAATTTGGCCCTTGCGAAGCATTTTACATTCACTTTTAAGCGGATCTTTAACCTTGACGATTAAATCTGCTTTTTCAAAAACCTGTTCAGGCTTTTGAGCGATAGTCGCACCGACTCTCTCATAATCAGCATCTGCAATACCAACACCAACACCGGCATTCGTTTCGACGAGAACTTCATGCCCCCTATCAACTAACTCGGCTACAGCAGCTGGCACAAGCCCAACGCGACTCTCATGAATCTTAACTTCTTTAGGAATACCTACTATCATTCTACCTTCCTGTTAATACAAAAACATAAATATCGTTAACCGGCAGCATCCATCAACAATTTGTTTAATCTGTTGACGTATAATGCAGGCTCTTTTAGTTGAGCGCCTTCAGCCAGTAACGCTTGATCAAACAATACGTGTGTCCACTCTTTGAGTTTTTCATCATCTTGCATTGCGTGCAAGTGAGTAATGATCTGATGTTCTGGATTGATTTCAAGGATCGGCGCTTTGCTAGAAAAGTCTTGCCCCATAGACTCCATGATGCGTTGCATTTGGAAGTCCATATCGCTTTCATCAGCAACAACACACGCAGGAGATGTCGTTAAACGGTTAGTGACGCGAACTTCTTTTACTGTCTCGCCCAATGTTTCTTTCATTTGAGCGACTAACGATTCAAAAGATTCTTTTTCTTTTTCAACCTTCTCTTTAGTGTCTTTGTCTTCATGCGCGCTAAGGTCCAAATCGCCTTTAGTGATGGATTGCAGTTTCTTGCCGTCAAATTCATTTAAGTGGGACACAAGCCATTCGTCGATTTGATCACACAGCAATAAAACTTCAATGTTTTTCTTCTTGAAAATTTCTAAATGAGGGCTGTTAACGCCGGCTTCATAAGAAGCGCAGGTCAGGTAATATATAGCGTCTTGATCGGTAACCATGCGATTGGTGTAGTCATCTAAAGACACGCTCTCCGTGGCTTCTTGTGTTGACTTGAAACGCAGTAATTTTGAAATGCGCTCACGGTTTGCAAAGTCTTCTGAAGGCCCCTCTTTAAGCACCTTACCAAACTCATCCCAAAACTTAGCGTAAGTTTCTTTATCAGAGCTTGCCATTTTTTCGAGCGCAGATAGCACCTTCTTAACGGAGCTTGTGCGAATGCTGTTTGTAAACTTGTTGTTTTGCAGGATTTCACGTGAGACATTTAACGGTAAGTCATTAGAGTCAATAACACCCTTAATAAAACGCAAATAATTAGGCATCATGTTTTCAGCATCATCCATGATGAATGTGCGCTTCACATAAAGTTTTATGCCGGATTTGCGTTCGCGTTGATATAAATCAAAAGGTGCTTTAGCGGGAATATAAAATAACGTTGTATAGTCATGCGCACCCTCTACGCGATTATGCAGCACTTGAAGCGGTTCATGGAAATCGTGAGAGATGTGCTTGTAAAGATCGTTATATTCTTCGGGTTTAATTTTGTTTTTAGGTAGCGTCCAAAGCGCAGTCGCCTTATTGGCTTGCTCCCATTCAACATCAGTTGATTCGTCTTTATCGTCTTTAGGTGTTTGCGTCATTACAGGAATCGTGATGTGATCTGAGTACTTTGTAATGATTGTTTTTAAGCGGATAAGTTCTAAAAACTCACTCGCTGTTTCTTTTAACTGTAATGTAATTTGAGTTCCGCGCGTTGCAACCTCAGCGTTCTCAAGCGAGTATTCGCCATCGCCTTTTGACTCCCAAACAACACCGTGCTCAGGCGTGAGGCCTGCACGACGCGTTTTCAAGACGACATTATCAGCAACGATAAAGGCAGAATAAAAACCAACACCGAACTGTCCAATCAAAGAATTATCTTTTGAGTTATCACCGGTTAACTTTGATAGGAATTCTTTCGTGCCTGATTTAGCGATCGTGCCAATATTTTTAATCACCTCTTCGCGGTTCATGCCGATACCGTTATCAGTGATTGTAATAGTGTTCTTTTCTTTGTCGAACGCGACGCTTACTTTAAGATCAGGGTCTTCGGCGAGCAGCGCGTTATCAGAAAGTGATTCAAAGCGCAGCTTGTCGCAAGCATCCGATCCGTTTGAAATTAGCTCTCTCAAAAAGATTTCTGGGTTGCTGTACAGTGAGTTAATCACCAAATGCATTAATTGTTTAACTTCAGTCTCAAAACTCAAGGTTTCTTTTTGGGCTTCAACAGTCATAGTTTCTCTCTTCATAGAATAAATTGTATAACGTTAAGATAAGGTTTATTTCATAAAATTCAAGCCTTAGAGGCTGAATTATTCACTATCAGCGCTATCTTCATCCTCTTTTTGATTTAATTCGATCTTTTTGACCTCATTTTGACCTGAAAAATCCAAGATACAGGTCGGAATTTGATGCTCGGGTGTGTTTTCGAGCTGAAAATCACACTGCGCCTGCTTGTGAGCGTTGCCTTTGAGTAAAACACTCACTTGAACCTCATATTCGAGCTCTGCTGATCCAAGGATGATAACCCTCGATTGCTGGCCGTTCGGCGCCTGTAGGTGCACATCGTGGTGCACAGGGGCTTTATCCACGAGATCATCAGCTATCATATATTGGCTAGGTGAAATGGAGGTGTTGGCCATAGCCATGGAAACAATGGAAATCGCAATAAATAAGCCAATAAATCGTTTCATACGCACTCCAATATGTTTACATGTTACCCAGCGAGAATGACTTTACGGACTTCTCATAAACCAATACAATGAAGTCAGTTCAAAGGAAAGACCAAAAATCATATGTCCGAATTATCACTTAAGCATGTATCATATCACGACAGTTTTCAACCGGAAGGTTTAGCACGACTCGACGCTGTTTTTTTATCACACCTCGAGGCAACTGATAAAACGCTGTTAGACGGCTTGCGAGTCTTGCGCAATAACCCAGGCTCACTGTCTGCCAAAGAACACAGCGCATTATTGTTAACGATCGCCCCACACTTAGAAAGCTTCGTCTCAGATATGTTTGGCATAGACGCTGAAACTGAAAAAGCGGCCAACGCGATTCTAAACGATCACCCCATTTTTGAATTTAAAAAAGTCTTTGTCTTACGGTTTGCGAAAAGACGTTTATCAAAAAATGAAGAGCTCCCCTCTTTTAGCGAACTCGATACTTGGGTTGAAGCACAGATTGGCGAATCACACGATAAAGAACTTGCCGTTGCAGAATTGGCATGCGATTACTTAAAAGACGCAGAAAAATATTCCGACGAAATTGAAAAGCTCACGTGCTGGTGTATTCATGCAATGACAGACTCCTCCGAACACGTTTTCGGATGGACTAGCTTCAACCTTCCTAAAAAAATTGATCACGCTAACTTGGTTCCGCTCGATAACGGAAAACTCACTGGTACGCCACTTAAAAAACGTGACGGTTTTAAGCTTACCGACAACCGAATGACAGAACGTCAAGTGCAAGGCGAAATCCACTACTGCGTTTATTGCCACAAAAACGAAGGTGATTACTGCTCCAAGGGTTTTCCGGTTAAAAAGAACAGTCATGATTTAGGCTTCAAAAAAAACCCGCTTGATGTCATTTTAACAGGCTGCCCGTTAGATGAAAAAATATCTGAAATGCAATGGCTAAAAGCACGCGGCTTCACAATCGCCCCGCTGGCTGTCATCATGATCGACAACCCCATGTGTCCTGCCACGGGTCATCGCATTTGTAATGATTGCATGAAAGCGTGCATTTACCAAAAGCAAACGCCGGTTAATGTGCCTGAAGTTGAAACACGTATTTTAACTGACGCGCTCGCGCTGCCGTGGGGGGTTGAAATTTATGACTTACTCACGCGATGGAATCCATTGCGCCAAAAGCAATTTCTAGCAAAACCTTACAACGGTTTAAAAATTCTCGTCGCAGGCATGGGCCCTGCGGGTTTCACGCTTGCGCACCATCTTTTGATGGAAGGCTTTTGCGTGGTTGGTGTTGATGGTTTAAAAATAGAGCCTTTGCCGTCATCATTAGTTAACAAGCCGATTGAGTCTTATGACGAACTCACTGAACAACTCGATGAGCGTGTGCTAGCTGGGTTTGGTGGTGTTGCGGAATACGGTATTACTGTTCGTTGGGATAAAAACTTTTTACGCTTGATTTACTTAACGCTAATGCGCAGACCACACTTTCAATTATTTGGTGGCGTACGCTTCGGTGGAACGATCACGGTTGAAGATACTAAAGCAATGGGCTTTGATCACTTGAGCGTTGCCGTCGGTGCGGGCTTACCGCGCGCATTGCCTATTCCAGGCAGCCTGGCTGTTGGTATGCGACAAGCTAATGATTTCTTAATGAGCCTTCAACTTACTGGTGCTGCGAAAGAATCCAGCTTAGCCAGTCTGCAATTGCGCATGCCGATCGTTGTGATTGGCGGCGGATTAACGGGCGTTGATACAGCATCAGAAGCGCAGGCCTATTATATCAAACAAGTCGAAAAGCATTTAGCGCGCTATGAAACCTTATCGGCTCACATTGGCGAAACAGCGTTACGCAACACATTCGATCCAGCCAGCCTGATTATTTGTGATGAATTTTTAGAGCACGCAAAAGCTGTCCGCACAGAGCGTGAACGCGCAGACACGCTAGGTGAAGCGCCAAATTTCGTTCCCTTACTCCACGCTTGGGGCGGCGTTACGATTACGTACCGACGCCACATTCAAGACTCGCCCGCTTATGTGAGTAATCATGAGGAGCTTCATAAGGCGCTTGAAGAAGGTGTTCTATACCGAGACTTACTTGAGCCAAAAGCTGCAACGACAGATCAATACCGTCACGTTACTGGTCTCACCTGCCATCACAGGCGCCAAGATGATGATGGACGCTGGCACGTTGTGAATGATGACGTTCAAATACCCGCAAGATCTATCCTAGTGGCAACAGGTGCTAAACCCAATGTCGCTTATGCGTTTGAACATGAAGGCACGTTTTTACGGAACGGCATTCAATACCAAACGTTTGAACTTAATAATGGCAGCCTCGAAGCCGTACCGACGGCCGAGCATTGTAAAAGCGATAACTTTGGACCATTCACATCTTATGAAAACGAAGATTTCCGCGTCTCGTTCGTGGGTGACTCACACCCAGTCTTTCACGGTAACGTTGTAAAAGCGATTGCTTCAGGTATGCGAACATACCCCAAAATTCTCGAAGCCCTTGAAGATAAAGTGGGCACGCTCGGTGACAGTGCAGAATACCAATCATTTTCGAACACGCTCGATGATGCGTTTAATGCAACGATCGAATCGATTGAAAGGCAGAACCGACACACAATCACGATTAGAATTAAAGCGCCACGAGCAGCGGCTCGATTTAAGCCCGGCCAATTTTATCGGTTACAAAATTTTGAAACGCGCGCGGTAACGGTGGGCGATACGTTGTTGCAAATGGAAGCCATCGCTCTTTTTGCTACAAGAGCAGATATTGGCGCGGGCACTATCGACTTAACCGTTTTTGAAAAAGGCGTAAGCACGCGATTAACCGCCCTCTTTCAGCCAGGCGATAAAGTCTCATTGATGGGCCCAACCGGTGTTAGATCCAAAATGCCAGACGGCAAAAGAATTTACCTTGTTATCGGTAATGAGATGGCCGCTTTACAGGCGCTTTCGATTGGAAACAATATCGATAAATCGAACGGATCAAAGCTCTATTACATTGGCACGTTTTCTGATAAAAACAAATTAACCCAGCGAAGCGAATTAGAGGCTGCTTGTGATGCAATTCTATGGGGCACCGGAACGGGTGCTAAGATCAATGCTGACCGTGATCAGGATGCTTCTGCAACGGGTGATTTATGCGACGTGTTCACTCAATTTGCTTTGGGTGATTTTTCGAACCTACCCTTCACGCTGAGTGATATTGATAGAGTCACCCTGATTACTGATACATGCACACTGAAGAAGTTTCGCGAACTTAAATACGGAACGCTAAGCCATTATTTTAAAGCCGGATCAAAGGTGTTTGCCGGTGTTTACAGCGCTATGCAGTGTATGCTTAAAGGTGTTTGCTCTCAGTGCCTGCAATGGCAGGTTGACCCTATTACAGGGAAACGCAGCAAAGCCGTTTACGCGTGCTCTTGGCAGCATCAGCCAATTGAGATGATTGACATTGACAATATTGATGATCGTTTATCTCAGAATATGATGCAGGATACGGTAAACAACCATTGGTTGGATTACTTGTTTGAAACAAAGGATGTTAAAAGGCTTTAAATTATGATTAAGAAAATTCTGATTATATGTGCGTTCGTCGCTTTAGCAGCCTGCGCTAGAAACCCTGTTACCGGTGAAAACGAACTGCACCTTATCTCTCAAGATCAAGAAGTACAAATGGGAGAAGAACAATACCCCTACATGGTGCAAGCGCAAGGTGGCTCTTATGTTCTTTACCCGAACGTTGATAGCTACGTGAATGCAGTCGGTCAAAAACTTGCTCGCGTCAGCGACCGCCCTGACCTACCGTATGACTTCACTGTTATCAATGACTCCGTGCCGAACGCCTGGGCTTTACCGGGTGGAAAGATCGCGATAAACCGCGGATTGCTCGTGCACCTTGAGAATGAAGCTGAGTTAGCGGCCGTCTTGGCGCATGAGATAGTTCATGCAGCAGCAAGGCACACCGCGCAGCAATTGGAGCAAGGGATGTTAATCAATATTGGCATTGCTGGTATCGCGCAATCCACTCAGGGCACAGCCCCTTCGGGCTTGCTGGATATGGGCGGCAACCTGATTCAAATGAACTATTCGCGCAGCGCTGAAAGTGAAGCAGATCATTACGGCATGATTTACATGCAACGTGCCGGTTATGATCCCGAAGCTGCCGTGACACTTCAAGAGCTTTTCATGAAGTTCTCAGGCTCTAGCGCATTTTCCGCAGGCTTATTTGCATCCCACCCCGCTAGTGCGCAACGGGTCGAAGATAATAAAAAAATGGCTGCGCAATTAGAGAAAGGTGGCTTTCTAGGCGAAGAGCAATACAAACGAAATATTGCATCCGTTGTTGAGGCTGAGCCTGCTTATGAATATTTAGACAAGGCTTTTAAAGCGTACTCCAATAAAAATTATTCGGAAGCAATCAGGTACAGCGATCAAGGGATTGCAAAACTACCGATCGAAGCGAAATTTTATATTGTCCGTGGTGCCGCAAAGGACAGGATCAATCAAAACGACACTGCTAAGCAAGATTACACAAAAGCTATTTCGCTAGACCCAACCTATTATCTTGGCTATTTGCAGCGTGGGATGTTATACCGTGAAACGGGTCAATACAAAAAAGCTAAAAGTGATTTAACGGCTAGTGCGCGCTTATTACCAACCTCTACTGCGATCAACGCTTTAAAAGCGATGCCTCGTTAATCAAAATGGATTCCGGATATCGTCTCTCGCGACAGGTCGCTTGAAACGATTCCGGAATGACAGTCTGTTCTCAACAATGTGCAACACTTAGATTAATCAAATATCCCGCGGGCGTTCACGCCGCTCTCATGTGCAGCATACAATCCTTCCCGCAAGCACCAGCCCTCCCCCTAATGTAGCCTGCAAAAGCAGTGCGAAGCGCTGCGCCTGCGGGAAGTGCGCGTAGCGTCTCAACACTGAATGCAATTAAATCCCCGCGGCACCAATAACCTATTGATTTTAGTGCATAAATCCCACTCACTCGAAGTGTTCAATCATTGATCTTTAGTGTTAATGTCTGTATATTTACTCACCTGATATTATGATAATAAACCAATAGAAAGAAGAGGACTTATGTTTAAAAATATGATGTTAAGACAGGCACCTCGCGCAGCCTCCCTCCGTTTATTTAGCGACAAGCCTATCATTAAAACTCCTTTTCCGCGTGATACAATCAGCGTTCTCGGAACATCATACATCAACGTTCTTGATCGCAGCGTGGCGGAACGTTACAACATAAATTTAGGTGCATCGATAATGTGGGGCTTAGTGGGCGATGATAGACGCGCTTACTTTCTAGCGGGTGATAACGCAAAGGTTTCAACGCTCGGCGTTGATAAACCTGTCTGGCAATATGCGCTAGCTGGAAAGGTTGAGAACGGCGAAACCCTGGAATCGACAAGATCACGCGAGCTTTACGAAGAAACCTTTCGCCATCCTTTCTTTGAAAACATTTTACCAAAAGACCATTCAGTATATCCAAAGCATATGGCCGGTGAATACAGTGTTGAAGCTTATGAGAAAAACCCAAAGCGATTCGCAGATGAATTACGCGTGATCATTGACCCAAGACGTACTTATAGAAAAACTGAACGCGAACAATTAATCAATGATATTAATGGCCGCTCAATGCAACTACGCAGCGTACCTAATTTACAATCTGTCATTCGATACCAGCCTAAAGATGAAGAAGTGCCGCCTGCCATTACTGAAGCTCTAAGCTGCGTGCTTAGACGATGCCCATTTCTATCCGAAAATGATAAGCACGTTATTTCAAATGCGCTGGCTGCCAAAGGTCAAGATGCACCTCAACTGGTGAGCAACGCTTGTGAAATCGTTCGCCAATATACAGAGAATAATCAGTTTGAATTTTTCCCTTATGACGAAGCCGCTAAAATCATACCGCAAGTTGAGCGAGGTTTTTTTAAATCGAAAAAATCCCCGTTCATAGAAATCCTTAAAACAAAAGAAAAAACACCGTTCTGTAGCTCCAAAGACGAACTGGAAGAGTATGTTGAGTTTACGGTGTCTAACACTGTAAGAAAAAGTTAGATAATGGTAAGTTGAAATTTTACCCTCACCCTAACCCTCTCCCGCAAGCGGTAGAGGGGATTTTAATCAAGTAACTAACTCTGTCATAATCTCAGGATTCGCCAACGTAGAGGTATCACCAAAATCGTCTTTTTCACCATTGGCTGCTTTACGTAAAATACGCCGCATAATTTTCCCGGAGCGTGTTTTTGGCAAACCACTGGTCCATTGAAAGTGATCAATTTTAGCAAACGGACCGATTGACTCTCTGAGTTTATTTTGCAACTCATCAATCAAGTGAATTGTATTTTCGGGTTCGCTTTTAAGGGAGACGTACGCGTAGATACCTTCCCCTTTGATTTCATGGGGAACGCTGACAACGGCAGCCTCAATGACATTGCCATGCATAGCCAGCGCGCTTTCGATTTCAGCTGTTCCCACTCTGTGGCCTGAGACATTAATCACATCATCAACGCGCCCAGTTATCGTGTAATCATTGTTTGCATCCCGCGTGGCACCGTCACCGGTTGTGTACATGCCCGAATGCGGCGCAAGATAGGTATCGAGAAAGCGTTGTTGATCGCCGTAGACGCCACGCATCATGCCTGGCCACGGTGTTGTTATCACTAGCTTACCCGCACCCTCTCCTTTAATAATGCTTCCCTCATCATCCACAAGCGCAGGTGTAATCCCGAAAAAAGGTTTTGTAGCGGAGCCTGGCTTTAAAGGCTCAGCACCAGGGAGTGTGGAAATCAAGATGCCGCCCGTTTCAGTTTGCCACCACGTATCGACAACCGGGCAGCGCTCACCGCCCACTGAAGAATAATACCAATGCCACGCTTCAGGATTGATCGGCTCACCGACCGTGCCTAAAACACGAAGTGATCTGCGGGTCGTTTTTTTGAGATAACTATCTCCCGAGCCCATGAGCAATCGAATTGCGGTCGGAGCGGTGTAGAATGTTGAAACCTTGTGCTTATCAATAATATCCCAAAACCGTGAAGGCGTTGGGTATGTCGGCGTGCCCTCAAACACAAGCGTTGTTGCGCCGTTACAAAGAGGGCCATAAACAATATAAGAATGACCCGTAATCCAGCCCACATCGGCTGAGCACCAATAGATGTCGCCTTCTTGGTAATCAAAGACCACTTTGTGCGTCATTGCTGCATAAAGCAAATAACCTGCTTGTGTGTGCAAAACACCTTTAGGTTTTCCGGTTGAGCCTGACGTGTAAAGAATGAATAATGGATCTTCTGCACCCATCGCTTCAACCGGGCACTCAGACGGCAAGTCTTGAACGGCTTCTTTATAATGAATATCACGAGGCTCGAACCAATCAACGTCAAGCTTAAGATTATTCACGACAATAACGTTATCAACACCGCTGCAATGCTTAACGGCCAAATCAACGTTACGTTTGAGCTGAGTGACGTTACCGCCTCTCATGCCAGCATCTGCTGTAATGACAACTTTGCAATCTGCATCATTAATTCTATCGGCAAGGGCTGCAGGTGAAAAACCTGCAAAGACTACTGAATGCACCGCACCAATACGCGCGCACGCTAACATGGCAAAAACAGCTTCAGGGATCATTGGCAAATAAATGCAAACGCGATCGCCTTTTTTAACATTCAATTTTTTGAGTAAGTTGGAAAAACGGCATACCGATTCATACAGCTCTTGATAATTGTATCGCTTCAAGCGCGACGGCTCATCGCCCTGCCAAATAATAGCCGTTTGATCTGCGCGCGTTTCTAAGTGCCTATCGACGCAGTTATAGCAAACGTTAAGCGTCGCTTCTTCGAACCACTTAACATCGCCTTTCTCAAGACTGCCACTGGTGACAGTCTTAAACATCTCGAAAAACGTGAGGCGTTCTTTGGCTTGATTCCCCCAAAACGTTTCAGGGGAATCAATCGACTCTTGATACAGTGCGCGATAGGCTTGCGCATCCATTTCGGTATCGCCACCCAACACAAGGTTGGGAAAAGTATCATTTCGCATGGATAACTCCGTTTATCCGAACCCCCGCGTGCTTAGTTACTTAATATTAGGCGCTGTCATTTCTTCAGGCTTAACCCACTCATCAAACTGCTCATCGGTTAAGTGACCTAACGTAACTGCAGCTTCCCTTAAGCTGATACTGCTGTTATGCGCATGCTTTGCAATCGCCGCTGCTGTATCGTATCCAAGATGAGGGTTTAACGCTGTCACAAGCATGAGCGAGTGATGTAAGAAATAATCGATCTTTTCTCTATTCGCCACAATGCCCTCAACACAAAACTCAGTGAACAACTTGCAAGAATCAGACAGCAATGTGACTGAGTGTAAAAGGTTGTGGATCATCACCGGCTTATACACGTTCAATTCAAAATTCCCTTGCGAACCAGCAAACCCGATAGCCGCATCATTTCCCATCACTTGCGCGCAAACCATGGTGATCGCTTCGCACTGTGTTGGATTCACTTTGCCTGGCATGATAGATGAACCCGGCTCATTTTCAGGCAAGCTTAACTCACCAATACCACAACGCGGACCTGAAGCTAACCAACGCACATCGTTTGCAATTTTCATGATAGCGCAAGCCAATGTTTTCAAGGTGCCGCTAGCAGCAACAATATCGTCATGCGCCGCTAACAATGCGAATTTGTTTTCAGCAGACACGAACGGTAAGTCCGTATAGCTTGCAATACGCTTAGCCACTTTCTTCGCGAATTTTGGATGTGAATTCAAACCGGTGCCAACAGCGGTTCCACCTAAAGGCAAATGATACAAACTCGGCAATACTTTTTTGATGTGACCAATACACGCATCAAGCTGTGCAACGTAACCTGAAAACTCTTGGCCTAGCGTAATTGGCACCGCGTCTTGTAAGTGTGTGCGGCCAATTTTAACAATGTCAGCAAACTCGATGGCTTTTTTGTTAAGCGCTTCTCTTAAGATAGTTACCGATGGAAGTAAGTTATGCGTAAATTCTTCAGCCGAGGCGATCATCATCGCTGTTGGGAACGTATCGTTTGAAGATTGTGACATGTTGACATGATCGTTGGGATGAACCGGCGTCTTAGAACCCATGGTGCCGCCCGACATTTCAATGGCACGGTTTGAGATAACCTCATTCATATTCATGTTCGACTGTGTGCCGCTACCCGTTTGCCAGATGTGTAAAGGAAACTGATCGTTTAACTGTTCATCAATCACATTGTCAGCTGCTTTTTCAATTAATGTTGCAACATCATCAGACATTAAGCCTAACTTTTCATTTGAACGCGCCGCACTGCGCTTGAGTATGGCAAAAGCCCGAATCACGGCAAAAGGCATTAAGTCACTGCCTGCAGAGAAATGGTGCAATGAACGCTGCGTTTGCGCACCCCAATACACATTCGCTGGCACTTCAATCTCACCCATGCTGTCACGCTCTACACGCACCGTTTTATCTGACATTTTTAACCCTTTTATTGAACGTTGATAATGAAACCGACTATGACAAAATCCTTCCAAATTTTCAAGCGAGATAACACGTGACAGCTTGTCAAAATTAACTCAAAAAGAACTAAAATTGACCCAGGTGATCAAATTTTACGACAAAAATTGTGTCCGAAATTTCTCAAACTACCGTATTTTGTGTAAGCTATCTCTGAATACCCCTTTATGGTTTTTTATATAATCAATAAGATGGGTGAAAAACGACTCTTTTCCACAGGTTCCGCCCCTAAGATACCCTTGTTAGAGTTGGTAGTATCCCCTAAGATGGTTAGTGTAGTATTTTTTTACAAAGGCGATTTTTATGCAAGGAAGCAAAAAACACCTTATTGACACGCAAAATGATGTCATGCAGGCACTTAGTGATGCATTACGTGAGCGTTTCCCCTGCTGTGAAAAGCTGGTCGGAAAAGCAACTTACAGCCGAATGCTGAATAAATTCATTTCGAGCATTGATAAGCCCCCCAAAACCCCCAACATAACACTCATCACAAACTTCATGGAATATGTTCGAAACTATCCATCAATGATGAAGTTTCCGCAAGCCGATAACATAATGGCGTTTGAAGATGCATTAGAGCTTATTGAAAAAGGGCCTAACAACACACCACTGGATTACGTTAACATGGCACGGGCTATTACAGAGTCGACAGAAGCCATTGTATTCCACCCACCAAAAGGCAGCATCTTACTAAGCTGTGACTTTCCCATTATTGATATTTATATTGCGATCAAAAGCGAAAAGAATTTACATAAGCAAAAATTTCAAAAGCCACGTGAATATAAAATTTTAGTTTGGAAAGAAGAAGGTCAGGTTAATTTTGAGTACCTTAAAAATGACGAGTACGTTTTACTTGATATGATCCAAGCACCCCGCCCCTTTCTTTCAGTTTACGGGCAGTACATTGAAAAAAATACGCGGACGAACATTGATGATTTGTTACCGGAGCTCTGCAAGAAAGGGTATATCAATCACTACTCTCTACCCTAGCGTATCCCCACAGGCAACGATACCTGCGGGGATTTATTCAGCTAATGGCGTGCATTAGTCACATTATTAGCCACAGCCTCCTCCTGATCAGGCTCGCTCTCACCCACCGCGCTCCTCGTGAAAAGATGTGGATTCGCAGCAACCTGGGTTCCTGAGTAAACCGACAATGCCGCGCCAGAGACTTTTAAAAGAGCCGCAGTTGCTGTGATCGCTTTAGCCGCCAAAGTCAACCCAATAACGGCGCCTGTGACTTTGAAGCCTATAATCCCAGCGCCAATAGCAATATAAGGATGCGCTTTGACGGTTTCAACAGCATCGTTATACCACGTTGTCTCAATCGGTTTTTGAGTTGCGCGTTTATCAGATTGCGCACTCGCGTTATTGAGCGATGCAGCAATGCTTGCCTGATTAGGCGCAGCCACAATTGGCACCATTTCTATCTCTGCAGGCTCAGCCCTGATCAAGCTCTCTGAATCATCAATCAATGAAACAGAAGATTGTTCGACGGCCACTTGCGTTGTTGCAGCCGATACCGCTTCTGGTTGTGGGGCAACAACTGGATCAACTGCCTTACTGCGCGTTAATAACGTTTTAACCTTGCTAACCAAGCTTGTTACTCTAGCAATAAGCCCCGTCACTTTACCGAGATAACTCACGCCGTTTCCAACGCCCGAAAAAAACACTGATGATGCAGAGAACATTGCACCCGTAATCAACATCATTGCGCCCCACTTAACGATGCCTGCATAGTAGACGCTAGCAAAACCTGACACCGCTTCGGTTAATGCAGGTAGCGCGACTAACCCGCCCACACCAAACGTTGTGAAGGATAAAGCAATAAACAAAGCCACAACGACCGCAACACCAAAATACGCGCCATATTTGTTTGAAGCATACGACGCCATAAAAGGCGCGACAACAAAAGCTTGCCATAACAACCGTAACGGCTCAATTAATAACGCCCACGAAATAGCAATTTTAAACACTCCTGACACAGGCGATCTTTTTCCGAAGTAACCGAGCCTAAACTCATTAGGATCGTTATACTGATTGTATTCCTGACCATACCTTCTAATATTAATCGCATAACCAACCGCATCAATTACGCTATTAAATGCCATTTTCATCATAAAGAGCGCAAACCCTGGCGCGCCTAAAATGTAATGAATAGGTGAAACTTCAGGTCGTGTATCGGGATCAAGAGACGTGCCTGCTGTTAAAGTAAATCTAACAACGGCACGGTAAAATCCTTTTAACTTTTTCCATTTAATTTTTTCGTATTTTGCTTTAAGCTGCTCCTCAGACATTGATGCATTTTCAGCGTCCCCCCCTGGCGTGCTATAAAGCTTGCTAAAAGAATTATGCACCGTATAGACGTTTTGAAGATCTGTTAATTTGACTGTATTTTTATAAAGCCTAGTATAATACAAGGCCAATAATTGTAATGTTTCGTTTTTAATTTTCATAAGAAATAACCCACTTTTTTTCTTATCTCAAATTCTATGATAACAAAGCAAGCTTAAGGCTTTATTAAGAGAGCGCAAATCAATTGCATCTCATTGATTAATCTTGGCAAACTCACTTGCCGTCGGGGTATTTAATGCGCATTTAGAGTGGTTTATTAGCCATTATTAATATATTCAA
>DKOI01000087.1 GCA_002469885.1 Legionellales bacterium UBA7366
TCCCCCCGGTGAATTGCATGTAGCCTTATAGTTACGTTATTTATAGCATGGTTGTGTTAAAAAATAAACAAAAAATAATCGTAATTGATTGTCTTCCTGATTATTTTTCCGATTAAGCTGTTCTTTCAGTTGGTTAGGGGTAGAATGAATCATTTTATAAAGTAAAGGGAAAACAGTGAGTTATCAAAATATACAAATTCCAGCGTCTGGCAAGAAAATATCACTAACATCTGTGGGTGGTTTGAATGTTCCTCATAATCCTATCATTCCGTTTATTGAAGGTGATGGTATTGGCAGTGATGTGACGCCAGCGATGCGAAAAGTGGTGGATGCGGCTGTTGAGAAAGCTTATGGTAATGACAAAAAAATTGCGTGGATGGAAATTTTTGTTGGCGAAAAAGCCGTCAAAGAATACGGTGATAACACTTGGTTGCCTGGTGAAAGTTTGCAAGCCATTCGTGATTTTCGCATTGCGATTAAAGGGCCTTTAACAACCCCTGTTGGCGGTGGTATTCGTTCATTGAACGTTGCGCTTCGTCAAGAGCTGGACCTCTTTACCTGTTTACGCCCTGTGCGTTATTTCGAAGGTGTGCCAAGCCCGGTGAAAGAGCCTGAAAATACCGACATGGTTATTTTTCGTGAAAACTCAGAAGATATTTATGCGGGTATTGAATGGGCGGCTGATACGCCAGAAGCTAAAAAAGTAATAGGCTTTCTGCAAAATGAAATGGGCGTGACAAAAATTCGTTTTCCTGAGCATTGTGGTATTGGTATTAAGCCAGTGTCGGAAGAAGGTACGCAACGTTTAGTGCGAGCGGCGATTGAGTATGCCATTGAAAATAATCGTGACTCGGTGACCTTGGTGCACAAAGGTAACATTATGAAATTTACCGAAGGTGCATTTAAAGATTGGGGTTATGAATTAGCCGTCAAAGAATTCGGTGCAACCCCGTTAGGTGGCGGTCCGTGGCATGTGATTAAGCACCCTAAAACAGGCGCTGAAATAGTGGTTAAAGACGTGATTGCGGATGCTTTTTTGCAGCAAATTTTATTGCGCCCAAAAGAGTATAGCGTTATTGCAACACTCAACTTAAACGGTGATTACGTCTCTGACGCGTTGGCCGCACAAGTGGGTGGAATCGGAATCGCGCCGGGTGCAAATATCGGCAATGGCATTGCGTTGTTTGAAGCAACACATGGTACTGCGCCAAAATATTCAGGGCAAGATAAAGTGAACCCGGGTTCCTTAATTTTATCCGCTGAAATGATGTTGCGACATTTAGGTTGGGTTGGAGCAGCGGACTTGATTATCAAAGGCGTTGAGAATGCCATTAAAGCGAAGACCGTGACTTACGATTTTGAGCGCTTGATGAAGGGCGCAACGCTGGTGAGTTGTTCTGGTTTTGCGGGTGAAATTATAAAAGGGATGTGATGTGGATTCCGGCTCGGGCGGCCGGGATAATGAGCGTCATGGACTGGAATAATTCTTTCCGTCTTCCCCCGGAAATGCGCAGCATTATCCGGGGGTCCATTATGACTAAAGGCACTATAAAACGCTCCAATTTTTCAATACGTTAGCTATGTATTATCATTTCACCCCCTCAGAGTGTGCAAATACTTTACAATTACACCGTATATAGGTATAATCCATGATAGAATAAAATCATCATGTTGTGCTGGGGGGTGCGTCACTTATGTTTAATTATCTGTATGAAAAATCAAATAATGCTTTTAACAGCATTAAATATATTCAAGAAAACAACAATTATGTTACCGAGTCTATTAAAACTGCTGGCGATCTCCATAGACCATTTCTGTTTGCGCTCATCGAAACATTTGCCTTAAAACGGCATGCAAAGCGTGAGGCACCGGAAAACCAATATCTAGAAGAAAAAAGAAACAATTTAGCGAGAATAAATGCTGTGCTCTCCAACCTAACCATTGGTCCTGCTGACCTCAATGCTTATCAGTTGAAAAAAGAATATAGTATTTTGGGGTTGATAAAAAAAGGAAGAATTGATCTCTTTGGCTTTGCATCTGTTAATCAGACATTCAGGAAGCTATTTTCAAATGAGACAATCAAGGCTGAATCAGATCTCGTTTTTGGAGCTAAAAAATTCTTACATACCTTGTATGCAATAGGTATGTTTTTACTGGCTGTTGTTTCCTTGCCCTTCAAATTGGTGTTATTTCCATTGAAGCTTGTTCAAGTTGCATTGTTAGGTTTTCGTTTAACATTAGAAGCGAAGTATATAGACAGTGAGGGTCCGCTAGCTGCAGTGCTAGGTGTTTCGCTTGCTCTTGTCACTTTATGCCACCTAGCCTTTAAGCAGATTTTAACACCTAAACATGCAGCGGATGATGCGTATGATTGGGTGATGTCTGCTACTGAGAGCAAGATAGCGGCAAGGTTAGCTTATGTGTTGAGCTTTGTAGTCTCAGGTGTTGTCTGGTTTTCATTGGCTGCGCCAATAGCAGCGCTTGCGACAGGCCTTCTAACGTCTGTGGGTTTAGGTGCGGTTGGTACTTGGGTAACAGGGGCGATTGCAACCCTGGTTTCAATGCCAGTGATTCGCACATTGTATACAGCCTTTGATACACCTTTGAGAAAGTTGTTGAACCTGGTAGGTGACTTTATAAGCTCGAAAATTTTTAACCTTAACAATGTCTCGGGAATTATTCCAGAATCTGCACCGGATTATATTAACGGTTCTGATGCTGATATTGCAGCGCATGCTTTGGGTAAGGCGCAGCTTGCATCGGTATCGGTCTCTACGCACGCACTTCTTTCAGGCCCATTGAACACTTCGAAATATAAAGGTGATGAAAGGGCGATTGGGAGTGAAGAAAGGGAACGTTTTTCTGCAGAAGATTATAGTGATGATGCAGAGTCCACTAGCAGTATGATTGAAAGCAGCTTGATCGGAAGCGGCCAAAGCTTTTTTGGAGCGAATACAACTGAGGAAGTTGATTCTGATTCTTTAGGTTCTGAGCCTCCAAGCTTTACTATCATGCGAACTGATTGAAAAATAAAAGAGCCAGTCTAAATTATCAGCGCATATCGCGCTGATACTTTTGGCGCAAATTATAGCAACCTATTGATAAAACAGAGTCAAGTCACTTCTAGCATATATATATTTCCCACCCTATACAATGAGTTATGATATAGTTCCTTGATATGCAGTGAAAAACACGATTTTATCAACTAAAGTTAAAGATAAGACATGGATAAATTTGAAAGAAACCCAGGCATGCCAGGGGCGGATGTAGAAGAGGCGGAACCCGAATTAGCGTTAGCGCCTCCGCCGATGTACCAAGTCATGCTACATAACGATGATTACACACCCATGGAATTTGTGGTGTTGGTGTTAGAAAAATATTTTAACATGGATCATGGGAGAGCAAGTATTGTAATGTATGAAGTACACACACATGGATTTGCAGTGTGCGGGGTGTTTACTCGGGATATTGCAGAAACAAAAGTGTCGCAAGTTACTGAGTTTGCCCGAGAAAATAATTATCCATTATTATGTACGATGGAAAAAGTAGAATAAGAAAAAGTAGACTATAATAACAATAAAGCAAACAAGGAATAGGGGGTCGTATGTTAAATAAAGAGCTTGAGCATACATTGAATAATGCTTACCAACAGGCGAAGAAAATGCGTCATGAGTTTATGACGGTCGAACATCTAACGCTTGCTCTATTAGATAATCCATCCGTGATCAATGTTATTCGCGCTTGCGGTGTGGACCTTGAAAGTTTGCGTAAAAAATTGAAAGACTTTATCATCGATAACACGCCAGTCATTCCAGAAGATGATGCCGATATTGAAACTCAGCCAACGCTAGGTTTTCAACGCGTTTTACAGCGCGCCGTTTTTCAGGCGCAATCTTCAGGTAAAATGGAAGTCAACGGATCTAATGTATTAGCGGCAATTTTTGGTGAGCAAGAAAGCCAGAGTGTATTCTTATTAAAAAAAGAAAACTTAACACGACTCGATGTGATAAATTATATTTCTCACGGCGTATCGCGCGGTAGTGATAACAGGCTATCTTATAACGATTTAGAGCAGCAGTTGAATGAAGAAGGAACAGATTTTTCTGATAACGCACCTAAGTCGCCTTTAGATCAGTTTGCCACTAATTTAAATAAACGGGTAATGTCGGGCCAGATGGATCCGCTCATTGGTCGCTCAGAAGAAATTAAACGTATAGTGCAAGTGTTATGCCGACGTCGGAAAAGCAATCCGCTTTTAGTGGGTGATGCGGGCGTGGGTAAAACAGCGCTGGCTGAGGGCTTGGCAAAAGAAATTATCGACAAAAAAGTGCCGGTACAATTACAAGACGCCGTTATTTACTCACTTGATCTCGGTGCGTTGCTTGCGGGCACAAAATATCGAGGCGATTTTGAGAAACGTTTAAAAGGTGTGTTGGGTCAAATCAAGCAACAAAAACACGCTATTGTCTTTATCGATGAGATTCATACAATCATTGGCGCAGGTGCGGCTTCTGGCGGTATGATGGATGTCTCAAACTTAATTAAACCGTTGTTAGCCTCAGGTGGTTTAACTTGCATGGGTTCAACAACGTTTCATGAGTATCGTACAGTCTTTGAAAAAGATCATGCGCTTGCCAGACGATTCCAAAAAATTGATGTGAAAGAGCCGACTGTCGAAGAAACGGTTGAGATTCTTAAAGGTTTGAAATCACGTTTTGAAAAGCATCATCGGTTACATTATACCGATGAAGCGTTGCAAGTCGCTACTGAGCTTGCGGCTCGTTATATTACAGATAGAAAATTACCGGATAAAGCAATTGATGTTGTCGACGAGGCGGGTGCTTATCAAGCGTTGCTTGACAAAGATGAGCGTAAGCGCGTTGTTGACGTCGGTGAGGTTGAAGCGGTGATTGCTAAGATTGCGCGTATCCCAGAAAAATCGGTCTCAACATCTGATAAGGAATCGCTTCGAAGTTTGAAGCGTGATTTATCAATGTTGGTTTATGGTCAAGAGCCAGCGATTGAGTCTTTATGTTCTGCGGTTAAGCTTTCACGCTCAGGTTTGAGAGATGTTGAAAAACCTGTGGGATCATTCTTGTTTGCAGGGCCTACTGGTGTTGGTAAAACAGAAGTGACAAAACAATTGGCTAAACTGCTAGGCATTGAGTTGATGCGATTTGATATGTCCGAATACATGGAGCGACACACAGTTTCACGTTTAATTGGCTCCCCTCCAGGTTATGTGGGTCATGAGCAGGGCGGTTTGTTAACAGAAGCCGTTAATAAAAATCCGTACTCTATTATTTTGTTAGATGAGATTGAGAAAGCACATCCTGATATTTATAACGTTCTTTTGCAGGTCATGGATCATGGAAAGTTAACCGACTCAAATGGACGGGAATGTGATTTTAGACACGCTATGATTATTATGACAACCAATGCAGGGGCTGACGTGTTGAGTAAAACCAGTATCGGTTTTAGCGCTCAAGATAATGCCACTGACGGTATGGAAGCGATTAAAAGACAGTTTTCTCCTGAGTTTCGTAATCGTTTAGATGCTATAATACAGTTCAAAGCGCTTGGCACGGATACGATTCATCATGTGGTTAATAAGTTTATTATGGAGCTCGAACTTCAGCTTGAAGAGCGTGACGTGCATATTGAGGTTGATGAAAAGGTGCGTGATTGGTTGTCTGCGAATGGTTATGACGTTCATATGGGGGCTCGACCAATGGCAAGGCTGATACAGGAAAAGCTTAAGAAGCCCCTGGCAGAGGAGTTGTTGTTTGGGAATTTAAATGCAGGTGGCACAGTTAAAGTTAGCTTGAAGGGCGATGAGTTGGTTTTTGCAATCAAAGCGGCGGCAAAAAAACCAAAGAAGCCTTTGACGAATGACACGTTCTCTGATTAATGATTTTCTTTTGTTGGAAAAAGCGCGGCTAATCCGCGCTTTTTTTTTGCCTGTAAATATTTGCTTGGCTGATAAGTGTGGGTCCCGGATCAAATCTGGGAAGACAGTATCCGTCTCCCCGGAAATGCGTAGCATTATCCTGGGTCCATTTTGATTGGAGTGGATCCCCGATCAAGTCGGGGATGACGGGTGTCCGGATCGAGTCCGGGATGATGCGAGTGCGTTCGCTATTTTCCTTCAGCAGGTGCCGCTGGCTTTTTATCGCCACGGTTTCTGAAGGTGATTCGACCTTTGCTTAAGTCGTAAGGTGTGAGTTCAACTGTGACGGTGTCACCAGTTAAAATTCGGATGTAATTTTTACGCATTTTGCCAGAGATATGAGCGATAACAACATGCCCATTTTCTAGCTCCACACGAAACATTGTGTTGGGTAAGGTTTCAACAACCTTGCCTTCCATTTCTATCTGATCTTCTTTCGCCACGTTAAACTCCGTTGTTCATTATGTGCGCTGAGATAATGCCTGAAATTGGCGCTATACGCAATCTTTAATTTGATTCTGCTCGTTCGATACGTGAAGTGGCGTGCGCTTTAGTGTCGAGGTAACGTTCTGCGTCGAGCGCTGCCATGCAGCCCGTACCGGCTGATGTGATTGCTTGACGATAAACATGATCGGCGACATCACCAGCGGCATACACACCCGGTATGCTTGTTTGAGTGGCGCCAGCTTCGAGGCCGCATTCTATTTGGATGTAGCCGTCTTCCATTTTCAATTGACCTTCAAAGAGGTCGGTGTTTGGCTTGTGACCAATTGCGATAAAGACGCCAGTTGCAGAAACCTCGGTAACCTCATCTGTTTTGACGTTTTTAATCTTAACACCGGTGACGCCAGAGTCATCGCCTACCACTTCTTCTAATGTATTATTCCACTGCATGGTAATGTTGCCATTTTTGACTTTATCCATGAGGCGGGATTGCAAAATTTTCTCAGCACGCAGCTCATCGCGACGATGAATGACGGTTACTGTTTTAGCAATATTTGATAAATAGAGCGCTTCTTCAACAGCGGTGTTA
>DKOI01000054.1 GCA_002469885.1 Legionellales bacterium UBA7366
TCAACGTTTTTTGTAACTTTACAGCTTCTTCTTTTTGGCCTTCTTTATTAAAAAGAAATCCGTTTTTAACTAAGCTCTGGACTGAGTAATTTTTAGTTTTATGGAAATCAAACGTATTCCCTTTTCGGCGTTGAAACTCAACAACATAAACCTCGCCTTTAATTTCTTCTTGTGAATCTAGACGTTTGAAAATCGTTAAATTCAACAAAGATTCATTTGGGAATTGAAGGCCTTTAATGCTGCATGTGTTTAGATTGAAAGTAAACTTACCGTAGGTGCCCTGGATGTGCAGACGAAGCAAGATTGCCCGCAAAATATCGGCTGGTTCTTATTTCGCCGCTTTATAAGAGGTTGAGCGCTCATAATAGATGACAGCCCTCTCTTCTTCAGGGCGTAAGAGATTGATAGTTGATAAATGCATTGAAACTTTCCTGCTTATTTATAACGCAAGAAATTTTCCATGTATGGTTATGCGTATCAAGCCCTCATGCCACTACCCAGCCCCACTACACATCAGCGTTGAGAGACCAAGGGATCTGCCCCGCTTAACTTAGCTAAACACAGAACGCCGGGGCTGCACATCGGAAGAGCTCTCTTCAGCCAACACTCGAGCACGCACTTGTTCCGCTTTCTCGGGATTGCTTGGATAGAAAACCGTATTAACGTAAAGCCCTTTAACACCCTCACTTGCAAACGCTGCATCCACTTTTCTCCGTAGATCCCTTTGCTTCAGTATTTCTGGCGCACCGACTTTCCTGAGCATAGCTGCGTTAACCAACATTCCATTTTTTGTTCCATCATCAATAGTTTTACATTTAAACATTAAGTAGAATCTCAATGTGTCGGCTTCACCCGACCTAGCCCCCAACTCTGTAAGTAAGCGCTGATCATTTTCGGGTATCTGCTGTTTTCCGATTGTTAAAAAAAACTCATCAGGTTTCATATCTAGCTTAGTAGCAAGAGTAGATATCATTTCTGAAACCTTCGATTTCGGCTTCATCTCTACAGATGTAACATCCCCGAGCATTGTAATGCAATTTACTTTCATCATCGGATTCCTATCTTTAAATTTTATTCAACAAGCTTTATTTTAAAAGACTCAATTGAGACAACTTAATTTCTTCTTGTGATATTTTCGGTATGCCTGCCTTAACGTCATCATAAGGGCCCCCTATTGCCCAAATACCCATATCAACATCCTAATATTAAGTGGCATGAAAGTTATTTGAGTATAAGCAATCAATATTAAGACAAGCTTAAGAGGTGACGAGCCTTTACTCAGATTTTGCAAAAACAGACGCCTAAGCTTCACCGCTCTTGATTGTTTTTTCAATAAGTTACCGATCAATATTGCGCTTTAGTGGTAGATGAAGCGATTAAATGCTATAATCGCTTCATAACATGATGCAATTAGAGGCTCTAAATGACTCACTGGATATGGCAAGAACCTGACTGGCCACACTTTACCTGGGATGAGGCGCAAATTAGCAGCCCGCTCGCTGAAGCACGCCTAAACCAAGGAAAGATACTGGGGCTCGCCCAATCCTTCTCAGAGGAGTCGCAGGCTCAAATTAACGCGCAAATACTCTCAGAAGAGATGATAACAAGCTCGGCGATTGAAGGCGAAACACTGAACCGCTCCAGCGTTCGATCCTCAATTGCGCATAGACTGGGACTTGAAAATGCCGCGCTCACCACACCACCTGATCGTTATATCGAAAGCGTACTCGACATGATGCTAGATGCGACTAAAAACCACAATCAACCACTAAACCTCGAACGCCTAGAAGCCTGGCAGGCTTCGCTGTTTCCGACAGGCTTCTCAGGCATTCGAAAAATCAATGTGGGCAAGCTTCGTGGCGAAGGTGAAATGCAAATTATTTCAGGAAAACCTGACAGACCCAACATTCACTATGTTGCACCCCCCAACACATCTCTGCAAAAAGAAATAACGCAATTTGTAAAATGGTTTAACGATAAAGACCCAGCGCTCAACGGTTTAGTACGCACGGCAATTTCACATCTCTGGTTTGAAATACTCCACCCCTTCGATGACGGCAATGGGCGAGTCGGTCGCGCTATTATTGATATGTCGCTCGCTCAAGATGAAAACCTATCCATTCGGTTTTATAGCTTATCAACAGAAATAATGGCAAAGCGAAAATCGTATTATGAAATATTGCAAAAAACAACGTCAGGAAAAATGGATATAACCCAATGGCTGATTTGGTTTTTAAACTGTTATAGCAACGCTATTAATCGCTCACTAAGCATCATTGATAACGTTCGCTTAAAAAATAAATACTGGCAAGCGCACGTCAAAGCCCAATTAAACGAACGCCAACAAAAAGCGCTCAACAAAATGCTCGATAAAGGCCCTGATGGCTATGAAGGCGGCATGACAACACGAAAATATATGGGTATTAATAAAGTCAGTCGCGCAACGGCTTACCGTGAACTAGCAGACCTTGTTGAAAAAAAATGTCTCGAACTTGCAGGAGCCAAAGGCCGCTCCACTGCTTATCAAATTAAATGGCCGGACTAAGCCAAGCAATAGCTTGACCCTATTCATTAATAATAACAAGATCCCAATCCTCTTACGCCAAAAAAAACCAACTATCAGCATAGAGGTTTAAAAAAAATGAACCACGGAAATATGTCTATTCAGCCTGAATCAAACGGTGATTTATCAGCAGCAACTAGGGATCACTTGCTATATCACTCACTTGAAGCTCAAGAAGAAACACAAGAAAAAGCTCCTGAGCTCCCCCTAACGCTACGGATGAGAGCCAACAAGTTTAACTATGTGATAACATCGCTTGGCAACGTTTCAACGGGATTGCTATCAACACTGATAACAAATGACAATTTAAAAAAAACAAATCTCCCCCTTTGGGGGACCATCATGATTGATGTTATCGTTTTCACTACCACAGTTGCTTGCAACGTAGCGATTGTACTTTACTTCAATCAACGTGATTTTATCAGCGCATTCAATAAAGTTTACAATTCAAAATTACCCGATTTTTTTAAGTGCTCCACGCGAGACACTGCTGGCAACATAGGCTGGTTACTCACCTGCCTTTTAAGCCTCAATATCAGCGCTTTCTGGACTGCGCTAGTAGCAATGGCATTCACCGAAAGTGCTAACCTACTAGAAGAATCAAGTTCTGAACGCGTTATTCAGATTGGAAACCAACTACGCAAACCCTACCTTTACGCACCCTTCATGTTTTGCGCCTTTTTTACTAATCTTACAGGATGGCCCAATCTTTTTTTCAGCGCATACTCTCAAAAGAAACACCTTCTACAATGGCTATGTAAAAATAGTGATGAAAAAAACGATTCTATTACACATGCTGCCACTATTCACAGCGCATGGAACTCACTCTTAAGTGACCTTAAAGAAGCCATAGAAAACGACAACAGTGAATGCAAATCAACAGACCAACTCTTTAGCCCATTCCCAGATTACAATGCAAACGCTCTCCTGCCAGCCAAGCTAACCTTTATTAAGGAACTAGCCCTACCAGAGCTGCAACAGGCCCTTCTTGTCGCTGAATACACCACCCTTTCCAACCCTCAACGAAAGCAGTAGCACTAAAACATGGCGCTGCAATCTTACTAAGCGCAGTAACAGCCGCTGGCTTCTATAATGTATTTGGCCTGGCTATGTTAATGTGGGATCAGTATAGCATTAATCCAACAGCAGCATCGATTAGCGCCACTTTAATTTACCACACAATGATCGAAGTTGCCTGCATTACCGTGTATCCAACTGTCTGCTATGCATTTGATATAATCCAATCTTACAAAATGCCTGTATACGCTTTTTCATTCAAAACACTGAGCGCCATTGTCACGATCACTCTATTCACCAGCCTCTTTGGCGGACTGGCCAATGCTGAGCAAAGCGCTCTGGATAATGAGCCTTCCAACCTTATTGTCAACGCAACAATTGCAGCCACTTTGCTCAACTCAATTACAATCTATGAAGTGTTTAAACACTATATTGAAAACAATATTCGCATTACCCCTGAGAGCAACAATACAGACACCCCAACAAAATGGGCGAAGTTCTTAGATATACAAGAACGCGAAGAAGAGTTGCAAAATAGCGTTGAAAGCTATCGTCCTTAATGTTGACTAAAGCTTAAAACAACAAGGCTAAACCCTCAAACCAACCCCCCCGATTTATCACTTGCAAAATTTCCATCAACGCACATAATACCCCTCAAATAATTAATAATAAAATATATACAGCTCTATGGCGCGCAACGAGTACGCCTGCGAACTGCAGTGCTAAGAAAACGTAAAACAAGGAGTCAAATTAATGCCGTACAAAAAATTCCCAGCCACTGTTCAGCTAGGGGATCTCGATGGATCTACCGGATTTAAAATTTACGGCGAAGCTGCAGGAGACTTTAGCGGTGTTGCCGTCAATGGCGCTGGTGATTTTAACCACGATGGCGTGGCTGATTTATTTATCGGAGCAAGGAATGCAGACCCAACAGGCACGCTCGACACAGGAAGAGGGTATGCGCTATGGGGCAAATGGAATATGGGCAGCAACGGCGTTATTGAACTTGCCTCACTAACACCCAGCACAGGGTTGTATTTTGATACTAACGAAGCTGGCACCTATCATGGGTTTTCTAGCGGGTATTCTACACACTCCGCTTTTGATTTTAACGGCGATGGCTGGGGTGATTTGTTAATTGGCGCCGTAAACATAGGAACCGGCGGGCATTCCTACCTCCTGTATGGCTCACCCGATACTACTGATAGTGGAATATTTAATTATGCTAGCCTAAACGGAACCAACGGCTTTCAAATAAACCCCGAAGCTGCTCTGGATGGGCTAGGCGTCTCCGCCACGCCCATCGGCGACTTCAATGGTGATCAATATAGCGACCTAGCTACTTGCGCATACCAAACAGACCCAGGAGGAAGAATCAATGCTGGCAGCTGTTACGTACTATACGGCCGATCAACCCCCCTATCTACCGGCACGTTTGATCTTTTGAACCTCAGTGAAAATGAAGGATTTAAAATTCATGGCGAAATGGCAGGCGACAACCTTGGTATTGGCTGCAGCTCCCTGGGCGACATCAACGGCGATGGCTACGATGACTTTACCTTTTCAGCCCGAATGGCTTCACCAGATAATAAAACATTCGCAGGACGTAGCTATGTTCTTTTTGGTCGCCCCACCCCTATCAGTGGAGGCATATTCAACCTTGAAAATTTAAACAGCAGCGATGGCTTCTCCCTCGATGGTGAAGCAGCAGGCGATGAGAGTGGCAAACACGTCGCCAGCGCAGGGGATATTAATCATGATGGTTACCCCGACCTTTTTATTGGCGCCAAATATTCAGACCCACAAAATCGAACCGATGCCGGAAGAGGTTACGTAGTCTATGGAGGGCCAAATATAAGCAACCACAACACATCACTTTCAACACTCAATGGCACCTGGGGATTCAGGCTCAATGGAGAATTAGCTGGCGATACCGCCGGCGGCCAACGAGAAACCTCAGCAGGCGACTTCAATGGCGATGGCATCACTGACTTTCTCGTGAGCGCTGAAGGCGCATCACCCGGCGGCAGACTTAATGCAGGCGCATGCTACCTAATCTTTGGTAGAGAAGGCCTTGGCCAAGAGGGTGACTTTGAACTTTCAAGCATTGACGGAGTCAACGGTATAAAATTTGAAGGCGAATTTGCCGGCGGATTTGCTGGTAGGCGCGCCTGCTCTGGCGTGGGCGATATCAATGATGATGGTATTGACGACATCGCCATAGGAGCCACCGATCTATCACCTGATGGATTCACCAATATGGGGCGAAGCTATGTGGTTTTCGGTGACAGCCCACCGGAAGTCACACTCAATCAATTAAACGTCAATAAAGGCGGGGTAACCGTATTAAACTCAGCCATGCTATTTGCTTATGACAGCAATCACGCCTTTACAACCCTTGAAATCACACCAAGAAACGTCACGCAAGGGCAATTCGAAGCTGTTGAGAACCCAGGCATTGAACTGCTTAGCTTTCCTTATATCATGCTCGTTAATAAAGACATACAGTTCAGACACAACAACTCACTACTTCCACCTTCGTATGAAATAATCGTAACCGCACCAGGAGGTCTTGCCTCCTCACTGCCATCGAGTGCTAACACCAGTTTAAACTTTCCTCCAGTGCTGTTGAATAATCAATTAAGCACAACAGAGGGAGAATCAACAACCCTTAGACATCACAATTTTAACGCAACAAACTTGAACTCACCCAGTGACTCCATCTTTTACAGAATTGGGAATTTAACGGGTGGTTGGTTTAACTTCATCCAATGGCCACAAACTGCTATTACTCAATTTTGGCACAATAATGTGAGCCAAGCCGTCGTACAATTTACAAAAGATGGAAGCTCCGTTGAACCAACGTGCGAAATCTACCTCGCTGATGAGCACTTTGAACTCGGCCCATTCACCACAGACACAAGTAATTTTACCAATATAAATGATGCCCCCATCGCGCACACATCCCCTCTATCGATTCAACAATCGTTAAACGATAAAACAATCGCCGTAATCGATAACAGCCTAATACAAGCAACTGACGAAGAGACAAGCGATGAATCTGCTCTCGTGTGCGAGCTTGGGATCATGCCTCAATTTGGCAATCTAAATATATTTCAACTTGGCAACTCAATAACCCTACAGTCCGGTAGTCAGATCACCCAAGCCGATATTTCTAGCGCTCTATTTAGTTATGAGATAGATAACAGCCTGCAAACATCATTTGATAGTTTTACATTTAAATTTTACGACCCCGACGGCGGGGAATCTAGCGAATACGCTTTCCCCATCAATATTAACCCACGTCCAAAAGAGCCGTTTATTGAAACCAACCAATTACACATAAATGGTGGAAGAGTAAAAACGCTCTCGCTCGCTGAACTTAAAATATCTGATCCGGACACACCGGATACAGAATTAGTGATAACTGCTTACGACGTGATGCACGGTCACTTTGCTTATGCTGACTCACTAAACAGCGAAATATATAACTTCACTGCTGAAGAAATAGGAAATCAGCAAATAGCCTTTGTAAGCGATGAAGTAGAAATCGCGCCAAGTTATTCCCTGCGGGTAACTGACGGGGACTTTATCGTACCCCCTCTTTCCTCAACCCCAGAAAGCGCAACCATCTCTTTTAATGCTCCGCCCCAACAAACATTAAAGCCAACGATAGTAGACCAAGGCCAACCGACACAATTAGAACCTACAGGTTTTTATGCGATAGACAAAGAATCCTTTGCTAATGATTTAATCTTTCAAGTAACCAATGTGACAGGTGGACATATTGAATACGCAAGTAACGAAGGCTTTGAGGTTACTGAATTTCCACAGTTTCCATTAATCCAGGGTAGCATGCAGTACTCTCAAGATGGCAGCGATGATGAACCGGGCTTTTCTGTTAGAGTAAGCGATCGGGATATCTGGTCAGAATGGGAGACAGCAACGCTTACACTGAACCACAAACCTCTGACAAAGGGAACAATACCAAACCAAAAAATCGAAGAAAGCGAATCATCACACCTAGACGTGAACCTAGAGAAACTTTTTTACGACTCCGATGGCGACCCATTAACATACTCTGCCACACTGGAAGGCGGACTATCTTTGCCTACAGAAATTACTTTTGAAGTGAACCCAGGCAACAAGACCGGCACCTTTTTCTTTTTGTTTAACGCATTGGCATCACAATCATTGCTTTTAACAGCTTCGGACCCTCGCGGGCTTACTGCACAAATTGGATTTAATGTTGACACAACTCCTGCATTTGATTATTTATCTCTATACAACTTGAGCGCAACGCTTGGTGGGATTGCCCTTGCAATCGGAGGCTACTTCTGGTGGCGCCGACGCATTGCGCAGCATCGAAGAGAATACCCTTTAGCAAATGAAATTAGAAAGATTCTTAATTTACAATATTACAATTTTCAAGATCATTTAGGCGATTCTTATAAACAAAAAATCGAACAACTCATCATACATCTAAATCTGACTCACGATAATTTTTATGCAAAATTAACCCCAGTTCAGCAATCGTATTTTGCAATTTCAGTTGCTGACGCTCTACGCAAAGAAGATCTTGTTTCAGAAGCAACATTAAGCTATGGGCTGACCGCTTGGCTTCTGTGTTTTAGCCGGGGCTGGTCCCAGGGCCTACACCTACAGGGATTTCAAGCAGCGCTCGCAACCATTGCAACACAATCCATCGCGAACTGGGAAGAAAAAGGGCAACGCGCGGAACATTCATCTCCTCATTTAAAACGCAGTGAGAGCCAACATAATCGCGCCATAAAAGCGAAATCATTTTGCTCATCTAATTGCTGTGCTAGTTTCTGGGGAGCAGCGAGAAGAGCCGTTAATTGCTTCTCTGCTAAGCAAGAAAATGATGAACCAGAATCCTCGCGCTCGAAGCTTCCAAGCTCAATCAGCATGGCGGTCTTGTCAAACGGTGAAACAAATAGACCATCATCACCCTCAGAACTTCAGCTCCCAACAAGCCCAGGCCTGGGAGCAATGGCCTAGGAAGAACGGGGGCAGAGCCAAGGGGTTAAAGAGCGAACACAACTCACCACCCCTTGCCCCCTACAGCTTGCGTCCTAAAAATAAGAAAAGGAAAAGAAAAGGGGTAAAAAGAAGAAAAGGGGTCAAGTATTCTTTCCATCATTCAAGAAAAGGGGCCAAGCATTCTTTCCATCATTCATGCCTTAGTTATGTGAGGCATGTAAGTTAAAAGGTTGAAAGAATAATTGACCCCTTTTTCCATTGAAAGA
>DKOI01000022.1 GCA_002469885.1 Legionellales bacterium UBA7366
GGCAATTATCACATGATCAAACTCACCAAGCCTGACGGTGAAGTGATAGCCGAGCGATCCATCAATGAAGTTAAAATCGACACCGTTCCTAGCTGGTTTGTAAAATCCATCGAGATCGATTCGCCAACAGGCACAAGTAAAATCATGAAAGGCTGGAACATCGTAGCGACACTCAGTGTGACGAGCTCACCGAGCTATGCTTATGAACTACTATACCGTAACATATTACGCTTAGCCTCCTTTCTACTCGGAATTTTCATTCTACTTCTCGCAATTATGCTAGTTTCATTGCGCGCGATTTTAAAACCTCTAAAACGTACGCAAAAGCAAGCTGAAGCCATTGGACTTAGGGAGCTTGAAATTCAAGAGGACATTCCAGAAGCGCCCGAAGTTAAAGCTGTGGTGATTGCGATGAATAACATGGTTACACATTTAAAAAGCATATTCTCACTTCAAGCTAAATGTTTTGAGAAACTAAGAAAGCAACTTTATAAAGATGATATTACGGGTTTATCAAATCATCGTTATTTTATAATGCGCATGGACACCTTATGCGAAATCAAAAACGAATTTATCTACGGCGCATTATTCTCAATCGCTTTAAATGAATCAAAAAAGCCAGACAATCACGAAGTGAATTACAATGACGATATCACATCAGAACCCTTCATGAATCACCTTAAAGAGTTACTGAAAAAGTATCATGCATCGTTTGCCATGCGACACGATGATCAACACTTTGTACTTTACATTCCCTACATCAATCTTGATATAGCAAGAAACATTTCAAACAATATGATTGATGAGGTTAATAAAACAGCTGGGGCAAACGGTCGAAAAATTGAAGGGATTGGCGCTATCGCTTATGCTGGAAGCTGGACGAACGAAACAACAGACTCGCTATTAAATGAACTTAACAAAAATCTAGGCAAAGCGTATTCAAACTCAACCGCGCCAATTGAATTAACTCTCCATGCCAATCATCACTTCACACTGGATATCAAGCCACTCTTGAAAGACGCACTTGAAAAGCAGGCTATCGAGCTCAATCTACAGGCCATTGTCAGCCCTAATGCGCTCAATGGCCCTGCCCTACATCACGAAGCTCACGCATTACTCAATACTCCTGAAGGTGAGATAAGCAGCGCAACCCTTTTAAATCACATTGCTTTTCAGGTCGGGTTATCTTCAATATTAAACAGGTTAGTCATTGAAAAGGTACTATCCTCACATGCAGACTCAGCCAAAGAAGATCTTTCAGTCTTCATTAAATTAAGCACTGCTAGCATAGCGGATGACGCGTTTACACATTGGTTGTTTGACACACTCTCAACATTAAAAAAGAATGGTTCTATACACTGGCTAGGGTTCGAACTTCCTGAGCTAGCGGCATTACAGGAACCTGAAAAAATAACCACCTTTGCAAAGCGCTTAAACACACTAGGCTGTAACTTCGGCCTCTTTCACGTGGGAAGAGAATTCGGCGATTTAGAACATCTACGCAACGTACCCCTGTCGCATTTAAAAATTAATGCGACATTTATTAAATCGATTGAACATGATGTTGACAAGCAAAATTTTGTGAAACAAATATCGTTGCTTGCTAAATCAAAAAATGCGCTGGTGATGGCTGAGCAAGTTAGATCAGAAAACAGTTTGCACGCCCTCATCTTGCTCGGTATAGACGGGATATGCTGGTTACCATAAGAATCAAAAGGAGCTTCACTTGAAAAACAAATGGTTATTGCTTTGCCTAGTCTTTCTCTTAAAATTGACTTTTGCCGCTAACGAGCTCACAACAGAAAAGGTAATGAACGTTTCAGGCTTAACGTCCTATATTGACAATACCCCTATCCTTTTTTATCAATATGAAAGAACCATGCAATTCATCATACGCTCAAAAAGACGAGATTTAAAAAACTCTCCAC
This sequence comes from Legionellales bacterium UBA7366, assembly GCA_002469885.1. Taxonomy (GTDB): domain Bacteria; phylum Pseudomonadota; class Gammaproteobacteria; order UBA7366; family UBA7366; genus UBA7366. Next base: position 1,929 of record DKOI01000022.1, read on the forward strand.
AAAGCGATAATAATAGCTCCCTCAATCAGCTCAATCGCCTCTCAAGTGAAGTGGAGCGCATTAAGTTTAATTCCGATCAATTGAGAAACACGATCAGCGCTGAAATTAGCCGGCATCGAACTGATTATGACGACATCATCACCTGGTATAACGAACCGCTGGCAAAAAACATTCTAAATTCAGAAATCACTTTCTATAAAAACCCCAAGCCTGATGAAGTTGTTAAGCAGTATTTTTCAACAGCTAGTGCTGATGCCTTCTCAAAGGATCGGAAGAATTTATTAAAAACGATTGATGAACTCAAGCACGTTTCAACCCACAGAATTCAACGGGCAATTTTCTTCTCTGAAATTTCAGCGTATTTATCAGGTAAGCCGTATACCTCTGAGGAACGTTCGATTTTACTTAATCGAATGCAAGCAGCCGTCAATAAATCCACCCCCGAACAACTACAATATCAGTACCAGACCCTGAGTGACGGTGACCTCGTTAAATATGCTAACTTCCTATCATCATCAGCTGGGAAACTCATTGTGAACTCGATTGATATTGTTGAGAACTCAATGCTGAGAACGTTTAACTCTGAACTCAATCAATACCTCGTTAAACTTGATTTAGTACACAGCGCGCCCGGAAATCAACCGGAAATCAACGAGGACTCTAAAGACGGCTTTAGCATTGGAGGCTACGACCCTACTCAATCAGCGACGAAAGTCACCCGAGCGGCAATAGAAAATGAATACAGCAAGACACCGTTATTTAACGCGCTCAAGAACCATCACCCTGCTGCCTACAATAAGATTATAGATCTCGTTGAAGCCGCCCAACAAAATAATTCAAACAAAGCGGCCTTGCCCTCAAACGTTTCAAACATATTAAGTAACGTAAAATATAATGCTTTACTAAAAGGACCAGACGATCTTGTTATTGATTACTTTGAAAACGTGAGAGACATCATCACTCAACTCCAATCAGTTGGAGATGAAACTTGTTTTGCGTATGTTGAACCACTGGCTGATATCAAAATCCCGGTACAACAATATATTTCACAATCGCTATCAAGAAAAGAATCTCAAATATTCATCGACCTGATCCGACAAACAGATTTCACTCGGCAAGAAAATGTGAATGATAGACTCATGGCACAAGTTGAGGCAACTGACTTAACCCAAGGCTTCTATAGGGACTACACGCTATTCTTGGGTGAAGATGAACGCCAAGCCTATACAGACGCCATGATGAACCCCAATGATCCGAATACGCAGAAGAGCTATGTCTGCCAGTTAAAAATTGATTACTACAATAATTTTTTAGATCTACCCGCAAACGACGCTGCAGCGTTTTTTAGACGGTCTATGTATAGAGGCGAGTGAAGGAATAATGCTTGAAGTGCTTTAGTTATGCCTAAAATAAGGCCAGGGCCTTCAACACCCTATCAGTACAAAAAAGCGCAGAGCCCGGTGTGAACCAGAGTCTGCGCCTTCTTGAGAGTAGCAATTGATTAATGCTTAGTTGTCTTCAACAACAGTAACATTCTCAGCTTGCCAACCACGATCTGTCTTAGTTTTAGTAAAACTAACACGATCATTTTCGTTTAATGTGTTTCCGCCTTGGCTTTTAATTGCACTAACGTGTACAAACACATCGTCGCCGCTATCAGGAGTGATAAAACCAAACCCTTTATCTTCATTAAAAAATTTAACGCGGCCCATTTGTTGTTCAGACATTGTATTTCCCTTATTAAGTTATCGTTCAAGTAATTTTAAAATTTATCGCAGCACCTCTTGCGTTAAATATACACCACCCTAAAGAAAATTCAAACTAGACTTTCACAAGATTGCATTAAATTATCGCTAAAAATGAAAGGAACCCACATTTTCTTCAAATTTTAATGAGTGATGCGAATATTTTGAGCATATTAAAATCAGAGGGGAAATGAGCGGCGCGTGGGATCGATTAAATATTAACCTTCATGAGCCGAGGCTGAAAGACTACTTAACACTTACATTGATTGAAATTACACCTTCTAGTATGAATCGCGACCGGGAAAAACCAAGGCATATATGGAAATAACATGGAATTAAGCTTATCACCAAAATTGTAACGCACTGAATATTGGAGGATAGAATAATCAAAACTCAACAAGAAAATCACAAACTTCAATTAGGGCGAACAACTGGCCGTGTACACAAACTGACAGGTGATCTACAAAAGTATGCTAAGAGCAACGACCCTGAGCTAAAAGACTATATTAACGCCAAGATTAAACGGCTATCTGCAAAGGACCTCGCTGGCGAAACAAAATGCGCAAGGCAAGTTTGCTTGCTCGCGGCACGGACTCACACAAGCTTTGTGGCGCACTTACTCAAGAATCCAAACACGTTACTGTTCATTTTCTCAAACTCGCCAGACTTTGCCGAATCAAAAGAAGAATCACCACTTGAAGCAGCCTTTAAAAACAACCAAGGTAAAGAATTTTTATCCGCAGATCTCCCCTACACTTCTTAGCAAGTATCACAATTGCTACATTTTGCAAACAAACATCGCTGTTACGAATTACTGTCAACGTTAATCATAGAGGAGAAGCACACCACCGAGGTTGAGGACTTCATCGCAAGCGATATCACTTACTTTGATGCGAATGATAAAGACATCTTAGCTGCTAAACGCCGTTTATATCAGGCTAAGGACAAAGCGCTGGAAGCTCGATTCTATCGAAACCAGTCCTCTTCGTATTATTTACTAAAGCATGCTATTGATACGAATGATACCCCACTCGCTAAACGTTTATTATTTCTAGGCGTTGTTCAAAAACTCTTTGAATTCAAGCTTTCCGATAATGAATCAACCTATAGATCGCATCACATGCTGGCTTTCGACAACAGAAATAAAGCATTAACCGATTTATTCTTAACAGGTGACAAACACCACAAAGGTGAGCGCATTAGATCCCCATTCTGACATAATATGAATCGAATTCTTATAGAAACTGCAAAAAATATTGGGGAACTAAGCGCTGAAGAGTTTCGCTTTTTAATGTCACTTGAGGGCATCACCCCTCACACAACACTGGTTAACAGTAGATACTCAACAATTTACCACTCTGTTTTAAAATTCCATCGACTAGATCTTCTTAAAATATGCGTGAATGAATTAGGACTGAAGATAAAAACACTTTTTGAGATAGCGGAGGATGGCATAACACAGCTAGCAAAATCGGAAAGCATAGGGAAAGCTGATTGAAACGAAGAATCAGCTCAAAAACTCATGGCGTTTCTACTGGCTAAAGGAATGAATCCACGTGAAAATTTTTACAAGGAGTTACCCTTCTTCCATTATATTACAGCCTATTTCAAACCAATGACCTTTCTTTTATTTAAAGCAAAAGGGGTATCAATGGACTTTCCCACCCTGAAGGTTATACCAACCTGGGGTTGACCTTTACTAGGCCCTATACCAATCAGGCTATAGACAGTATTGAGATCCTACTTAGACAGGGTGCACGCGATACAGGTTGCATCAAAGATTTTTCAAAGATTCCGCCTGAGTTTGTGACGCTATTAATGATAGCAGGCATTGCCCCAGGTATAGCCAATGAATTTCCATACCGTCTTAATAGAGATAACCCAGAAAGAAAATTCAACCAGGAAGAAACCTACAAGGCCTACTTTAAGCATTTTATACCTGCTAAATCAGAAAAAATTAGCCCGCTAGACCTTGAAACAAAAAAGCAAATCAAACAAAGATCAAAGGAATTTGACAAACGGCTAAGAGAAGCAATGCGACCGCGAGAAAAATCAAAAGCTAAAGCAAAAGCAAAAGCAAAAGCAAAAGCAAAAGCAAAAGCCATAAACAATATAAAAGTTGAGTATGTAAAAGATTTTCGTGACCCTAGAAAGCACAAATCACTAATAGCCATGATCAACATTGATAGCTCAATCACACCGACTGAAAAAAGAGCATTAAAAAAATTTTTAAAAGAGAGCATGAGCTTAATATCACCCGCAGATACCGTCGATGTGACGGAACCTATGATTAAAAAGACAGTACTGATGAACCTTCCATGCAACGAATATACCAATGCTAAACATGTTGCAATGCTAATTCAATCGAGCGCTCTTCTCTACTCTGATTTGGCGCAAAAGAATGGTGATGACGCGGCTTTTCATCAAGAACGATTAAGTATTTTTTATTCAATGAAACAGTTTGATGATTTTATAGAAAGACTATTTTTAGCGCATGTGATGACACTGACCTCAGAATTTAACGAAACACTGAGATTAATCACAAAAGTAGCGGTCAAAAGAACCCCCGATGGACATTGATTATTTTCATGGCTTAAAATTGCAAATACCACAACAAAATTGATTCATCTTGTTGATGCGATTGAGTCTGTTGTACTTGACCTTGTTTTTGCTGTGCGCGCAGCCGAGGTCGTTCGCGACAATCGTGAAGACTATAGTTATCGCGTCGAAAAAGAGAAGGCGATTAAAGACGTTACCAAAGCATTGCTTAAAGATGCCAGCTTAAGTGACGCCCTGAATTTTTCGAGACTTTGGCATTCAACCGAATGCAGAGCATCCACTGAAAAATTACGTGACTTAGCAGGTAGTGGCTGGGCAAAATGCCTGACAGCACCTTATACTCAAGCGATTACTATTCCAGATGAAAAGAAAAAACATACCTTTGAATTAGTCGATCTTAACAACCTCAGCCTACTAAAAAAGGAAGGTAACGCTCTCAACCGTTGCGCTGGTACAAACAAAGCTTACAGAAGCAATTGTAATAATGGGCATGTTAGAATCTTATCGGTGAGGGATACAGCACACCCTGAACAACCACTTTCTACAGTCGAAATTTAACTATACTGGAAAGCGCGAAATACTGTGTTAATTGTGCAGCATCGATCTTCGAACAACGCAAAACCTAGCGCCGCACAGGAAAAATTTCTTTCTGGATTTATAAATAAGGCAAATCGACAAGGCTCTAAGCTCATTAACTGGACTGGGATCAAAAAAGGCATGGATGAACGACAATCTGCAACTGGCTGCTTAAAACAGTACCTTTGTGAAGAGCTGGACTTTGACCCTACGAAACCTGGTAAGCTGCATTCTGTTAGAGAAGCCTATACACCCTTCTTGCCGGAGAAAGGGAATATCAGAAAAAACATCTTGGCGTTGCTCCCACAATCAACGTCTTTTTTAGAACACTGGGAAAAACCACCGATTGCAGAAAAAGCAAAAGCAGAAAGAGCTAAAGCACGCGAGTCGCATTTTGATAAAGCGTTCAGTATTTTTTGCGACGCACCATCAAAACGTGACGCTCCAAAACCATCTTCTAGCACAAGCCTGCGCGCAGGCGGCTAACTATAGGGGGCAGGTTGTGGATAAATGTACCTGCCACCTACGCTATATATTTTTCAGATCCATTGGCCTTTGATCAACAGGATCAAGTCTCTCGCTACATAACGATACTGCTCCATTCACTTTATTTGCCTGATCCATAGTGCGTGTTTTAAATAAACTAGAGACACACCCAAAACTCACTGCATTCGCAAATGATCCCACAAGATTGTAAAACCAAACCCCAACAACTTTGATCATTAAATCTTTCAATGTTTTCTCCCAACCCCTGTGCATTTCCAAGGTCGGTTTTGCACTTTGAATATGCGCTTGGCACTGTCTTTTGAAAGTATCAAATGCTGTAATATCAGAACTCTTTAAGAAATCATCCGCACTTCTTTCTAAAACAGTAAGCAGCGCTGCGGCGCAAACAGCTGCTTGCGTATGACCCTGAGCTCTTAATTGCTCCACCTTCACCCCCAACTCACTTAGACACTCATAAAACTCCGTGAGCGAATTAAATCGAGCAATAGAAACCGCAGGGCTCGCGTTACGACCATCGTCCTTCAGCTCTTTTAACATACTGATTGCCTTTCTCGAGCTTTCATTGGGATGGTTATCGGGGAGATCGCTAATTTAAGAGACATTCCCTCTGGTATGAAATTTAACGTTATCCATAATCCTGCCTGGCAAAGTGACAGGTGATGGAATAAAACTGGCCACACTAAGCCAAAAATCAAATGATTCACACTTCGATGAGAGGCGCTAGGCGCTGGCACATTAGCAAAGTGCGTTAAAAATCTCTGTGTGGCAACCGCACAATTTTCTCCTAGTACGCTTGCCCTGCGAGATGTATAACGATGATACCGCCACCAAGCTGAAATAATCTCTTCTGGATTAGCGATAATGTCAAAAGAATACTGTGAACTTGCTTCACTAAGATAGTTCTTAGCCCCAGTCTCGCGCGAACTCCAGTCTTTAGCAGGTCGACTCCAGCGGTTAGCGCTATAGTACCGCGATGGCGTTGTGGACTTGTTTTCAAGAACAAGCTCTATGTGTGTACACGGACCATGAAAATTCAATATATGTACTCTAACTTTAGCCATACTCCCCCCTTCTTAATATCAACACGAATGCCCCGCTAGCAAGGTTGATCTGAGTGAATTATACACAAGGATACACCGGGAATTCATATATGGTTACAAGTGGGGGCAGATAAATTTATCAACAGCAAGAGTGGCAGTTTGTGAATAAATGCACCTGCCCCCTTGCGTGGATATGCGGATAAATATACCTGCCCCCAGGCGGGTTTTTTGGTATAATTTCTACTTTTTTATGGGGCAAACATGTTTACATCAAATATCAAAAACAATGAGAAATCTCATCTACCGACACGTAACCAGCAAATTTATAACCACCCGTTCACAATCATTGCGATGTTATTCTCTGAATACTATTGGAAGCCGCGCGAAACAAAAACAGAAATTAAGTTGGAACCCGTAGACTCACCTACATCTTATTCAGCCTCGCACTCGCCATTTTCAATGCAAAGCGAACCTACTGAGTTAGTGGATGCAAGCAACTTCAACACAATGAACCAACCCACCAGACGGGGCTCTTTTTAAAAGAAAATTGCTCACTACACTGATATTACTGAAGAGATAAAACGATCAACGGGCGCAACAACAAATAGCTGACTATGCGGGAATTCTGCGTGAAAACAGGTTGCTGATCTGTGCGTCACTAGCAATTTTCGCATACTCTGATATATTTTTTTCACATCACCAAGTGAAACAGACTGATCCTCTAAAGCCAATTTTAGGTTGAGTATCTGCGCACGCTTTTTAGCCCGACCACTACTCATAAACAAGCCTGAACCCACAGGGCCTTTTCTCAAAAGCCATCTATCACACCCCGATATACACTCTTTGACTTGCGCGAGCTGTTCTTGAGTTAAGCATCTGTTATTCACCGCGCTTTTTTTCTCTAAGCGCTTGTAAAGCAACGAAATCGCAGGCGTTAATACATTTCTTGCCTGATTATCATCACCTTCATTTGAAACACTTCGAACACTCTCAACAACCGGGTCCAGCCTACCTTCTTTTTTAACAATAGCCTGAACGCCCAGCCTACTTTGAATGTATTCAAGCAACATTGTAATGTAAGTCGTATAATATTGACCTGAGAATCGTGCCTTCACAAAAAAATCCACCACTTGAGGTTGAATCCGAAGTGATCCTCTTAGGTTTCCTCCATGCATAAAGGGAGCCGAGGGAATACTATTGGTCATCTCATACCTCACATTAAAGCGCTTCGCAAAAACAGCTAACGCAGCCTCATCGTTTTTCTTGATTGAATTCCTATCAATATAAACATAGCGCGACGCTAACAAACCCTTCATCGCATCAAGCATTAACTGCCCAACACCGTACTGATAATAAATAGCAAGATGGAAATCCCTCTGTGCTTGGTTACATCGAGGTTGATTAATGGCACACACTGACAGTGAGATGTGCCCTTGAGAAACAAAAAAAGCGGCATCAGAATGCCTCGACAACTTTGAAACAGCTTTCATTAAATCAAGCTGTGCTTGATATTGCTGACGGCTAGAACCAGAAGAGTCTATTGAGGCTTGAAAATCATCATTATCAACTGCATAAACAACATCGTATTCTTTATCGTGCGGAAGAGCACCTATATCGCAAGAATACGCTGTACACACTTTAACACCAGGGTATGCCTTTGTAAGCTGCTTAACGATACTTTGAAATAGCTTACTCCTAAAAGAAACGACCCCTCTTTTTTTCCAAGCCACATCAACCATAGATATCCTCACATCACGAAACCCTCGCTGAACAAGAGAGGCTAGTATAATTAAATCTTGAAATAAATGACCGGAGCCCATGCTCAGCACCGAAATACGGTCTCGGCTCATCGCATCAACATGATTTAAGATGTCTGCTTCTACTCGCGAACGGGTATTATCCGGTATAGCGCGATTGTGGAACGGACAAGCACACTCTGAAAGCCAACGGTGCTTTTTACTAGACTTGCTATAGAGGACAGGATTTTGAAGTAAGTGCGCCAACCATCGCTTAAACTCTTCAACACTCAAGCGCTCAATTTGATCTGCATACAAGAACTTAGGTGTATTAGAATCATAATGCCATTTGCTAACAGGCGGACTGACAGCAACGCTTTCTGTTTGTATCTTATTGCTAAAACTCACCAAGCCCCCACTTAACTGTGTCAATGCGCAACACAAGAATGACGCTCAACAACACATTTTTTTAGAATGACTGGAATATACTAAATTTAGCAGTCAAAATCAACCCAGCGCACACCTGAGTCAATCCCTCACAGTGCAGCTCAACATAGGCTGGAGCTTACGCCAAACATTATTAAAAATAATGGGTTGTGCTTTAGCATTTGGGTGAATACCATCAGACTGTATTAACCCAGCAACCCCCCCCACATTCTTCAGAACTTCAGGCACCAGCGGCACATTACAAGACTTCTCAATATCGAAAAAAACCTGTCTGTATTGTGAAATATAGGTTTGACCATAGTTTGGAGGCAACCTGACAGCCACCAATAAAACATCCGCTCCAAAATTGCGGCTGCCCTCAATCATATAAGATAAATTATTCTTCATACTCGCAGGCGTTATAGCCCGCAACCCATCATTACCTCCCAACGCAATAACAACAACTGCAGGATCATAATCAACCAGAGCCTGATTAATACGTGAAAAACCATTACTCGTTGTATCTCCATCGATGCTATCGTTTATCACCGAATAATCACACTGCATCTTATCTAATTTTTCCTCCAATATCACAGGCCAACCTTCTTGAACATCAATACCATAGCCAGCACTTAAACTATCACCTATAATAAGTATTGATTTGGCACCTGCAGCCACTGCAATCGACAGAGAAAAGGAAATCAAAAGAATGAAGCATGGAATTCGCATGATTGAGACCTTAAATGTTACTAAAAGAATTCAAAATGGTGAAGAAAATCTCCTCATCCTCAACAATATTAACCTAATGGTGCCAACAGGGGAAGCCGTCGCAATCATAGGCCCATCTGGATCAGGCAAAACAACCCTCTTAAGTTTGCTCGCCGGATTAGATGATCCAACAACTGGAGAGGTGCTATTTTCAAATCAGCGCTTACAATCACTGGATGAAGAAGCACGAGCAGACCTTCGAAAAAAGCGGATTGGCTTTATTTTCCAATCCTTTCAATTAATATCAAGCCTAACAGCGCTTGAAAACGTCATGCTTCCTCTTGAACTAGCCAATACGCCAAACCCAGAAGTGATTGGAAATATATGGCTAGACAAGGTGAAGCTAGCATCACGCGCTAACCATTACCCAAATCAACTTTCAGGCGGCGAACAACAACGCGTTGCTATTGCTCGCGCGTTTTCAACATCACCAGATTGCATATTTGCAGATGAACCTACGGGAAATTTAGATAAAGCCTCAGCAGCGAATGTGACTGAATTACTTTTCTCTCTCAATAAAGACAAGAAAACAACTTTAATAATTGTAACGCATGATGAACGACTCGCTAATCGATGCCATCGCAAGCTCGTGCTTGACGGCGGTGAACTATGTTAATAAATACCGCTTACAGAATGCTTAAGCGAAGTTTGCGTGAAAGCGAGCTAACATTAATGCTTACATCACTCATCATTGCATTACTTTGTTTCACCTCTATCAGCATGCTAACAAAATCAATTGAAATGACCATGGGGCTCAACGCCAGTGAATTTCTAGGAGGTAATCTCGTTGCCTCATCACCGACCCCAATACCTCAAACTTGGAAAGATGAAGCAACATCCTATAACTTAGACCAAGCAGACTCAGTCAATTTCATGAGCGTATTAAGCGCTAACGATCAATGGCAACTTTCATCAATCAAAGCAGTGAGCCCGAACTACCCACTTTTTGGCACTTTAAAGCTGGGCAAACAGCCATATCAATTCAACCCAAACATATCAAATGATGTGATACCTGGCACCATACTATTGAGCTCAAGACTATATACTGCCCTCAATATCCACCAAGATGATAAGGTACAAGTTGGCAACGCACACCTCACCAGTAATATAGTATTAATAAACGACCCCATTACTGGTCGCGGCTTTTTTAATTTTTCCCCCAAAGCCTTAATCTCGCTAAAGGATCTATCAAAGACTCAAGTCATTCAACCTGGAAGTCGCATTGACTATCGTTGGTACCTACGAGGGAATGATGCCAATATAAATAAATTTTCTACCTGGCTATCTTCACACTTAGATACAACACAACGATTACTTAACGCCAAGAATGAACGTGGATCATTAAAAACAGCATTCGACAATGTGAACACGCTGCTTAAAATCAGCATCCTCATGGCGCTCAGCCTCACGGCAATCGCCATCACTATTTCAATACGGCAATATATAGAAAAACAAAAAAAAACCATGGCCTTACTTCGATGCTTCGGGATGTCAAACCTCCATGTCATGATAACCTATCTTATCATTTTATTTGCAGTCAGCATAATTGGTGCGACTATTGGTATTTTGCTAGGAATTGTTATTCAATGCAGCATTAGTTACATTCTACAAACATACCTTATCATGCCAACACTCTCATACTCACTACTCTTGATTCCACGCGCATTTTTTTTAGGATTACTGTTAACCGCGTCTGTCACCCTTCCCTGGCTATGGCAAATTTACTCTATCGCACCCAATCAATTACTCACTGAACAAGAAACCACCTCGGATACAAAACACCTCCTACCATGGCTATTAGCGATTTGCCTTAGCGTTGCTGCTTCTTACCTACTTGTGAAAGACTGGTCTCTACTTAAAGTTATCGCCGGTGGTTATACAATTGCAATCACGATACTATTAATGCTTAATGGGTTATACGCCAAAGCCTTAATCCTATTTAAAAACAAACTGCCGATAGGCTACCGTTATGGATTGCTTAATATTGTGAGACATCGCTGGTATGCCTTTGCCCAAATAACAGCGTTTTCACTGACATTCACAACCCTACTCTTACTCACGCTAATCTCTCAAAACTTATTACTAGAATGGAAAAAAAGACTTCAGCCTAATACACCAAATTATTTTATTTTCAACTTTACCCAAGAGCAAATTAACCCTCTAACACACTTAATCGATGAGAATACGAAAACCACACTTGCAATATACCCTATGGTCAGAGGCCGCTTAACACAGCTAAACTATAAGCCTATTCTAGAAGCCATACCACCAAAAGCACGCAACAACAATGCATTACATCGCGCGCTTAACTTATCATCCACTAGAACCGTACCAGAGGACAACTTACTTACCCACGGAAAATGGTGGCAAGAGGACAATACAAAAACCACAGAAATTTCTGTTGAACAAAACCTGGCGCGCCACCTCGGAATAGTGCTTGGAGATACATTAACGTTCAAAATTGGCGCCTCAACAATTTCAGGCGTCGTTTCAAACCTCAGAGAAGTGAACTGGACATCTCTACACCCCAATTTCTATTTTATTTTTTCACCTAACACACTAGAAGATTATCCAACCACTTATATTAGCAGCTTCTTTTTAAAAAATTCGGATAACAACCTATTGCTAAAAATAGCAAAAACATTTCCTAACCTCACAATCATAGATCTTGGTGACATCATTTCTCAAATTCGATCAGCGCTCAGCAATATTCGCTACCTTATCTTATACTTAACGAGCTTTATTTTATGCGCAGGGATAGCACTCTTATATTCATCAATACTGGCCACATTAGACATACGTCGCAGAGAAACCAGCATTCTCAACCTGCTTGGTGCAGGCCCCAGGATCATAAAGCAAAGCTTACTTGCTGAATTTGGCGGCATTGGCATAGCTGCCAGCACAACAGCTGTTTTGGTATCTCAACTCATGCTATATGCACTTTCACAATCAATTGGGTTTTTGTCATACCACTGGCTCTGGGCACCCAATATAATCACCCTAATTGGGGGCAGCCTCATAATAGCCACAATTGGCGCCCTTAAAGTGAGCTCGAGCCTTCACACGTAAGCAAATGAAATATCAAATGCAAACGCGTGAGTTATGACCACAAATGCAGGGCAATTAAAACACATATATAGTTGATACTCCTTGACCTCCCTATGAAATTGATGTATAAAATTAGCACTATATTCGCAATGGGGCACATAATGAACAAGTTATTGATTCTAAATACAAAACAACCTACCAGATCTTTAGCAAGCAGAATCCCACTCCTGCCTTCAAGAAGCATCCCTTCATTCACCTTTAATCAGAGAAACACTCAGGCCTTGCAAACATGGTTGGGCAGCCAGTCCTCATTCGGGCTTAAACCACAAAACCGAAGAATTCATACACCGAGTACGTGGCAGGAATTGCACCCCATAAATCCTTACCCAAAACAGTATATTTCTCTAGGTGGCGTTGCTGGGCTTATGATTGCTGTATGGGCCGATATGAATAAAGCAAAAATTTATGATGGGACGGGAACTTCTCAACCTAAACACACAGTGTATACTGGAAAAAATTGGATAGAAGAAGCTGATGAAACATTTAAGAAAACAATTCCTGCGGGTCAACTGTGGAGTGAGTTTCCACCGATGTTCCAAGAAGTTGTTAGAAAGACCATGCCTGATTACAAAGATCACTTAGTCGGCGAAGAAGGATATCTCCCACTTGAATTTTACTTAAGAATACGTACAGCCTGCATTGAATACGCAAAAACTTCAGAAACTTTAGATATATATGAAGCGAGCGCTGAATCAGTTAAAGTAACTCGGCACAAGAAAGTATCAATAAAAATTACTCTTTCTAACGGTGAAAAACTGAAGCACTCACTTGAAGATGACCTTCATGACATACACTTTGTTAATAATGCAAACATACCAAACACCTTTGATGCACACGCCAGACTAGCGCCCAAGGTAATCAGTAAGCTAGAAAAATCACCGCTATTGGTTAAAGAATTAAAAAGACACGGTGGCACAGTGGACTTTGATACCAGAAGAATCCGTATGAAATCTGAGTCAATAATGGATAGAACACGATTACCATTCTCTGATTTTTTTGAAAACATGGACCCTGTAGCTTCTGCAATTTATTTACTTGGGACCTCTCTGAGTTCAAACTGGGTAGCATCCATTCGCAAGATGCATTCTATGATTTATACGCTACCAAGCCTAAAGCCTGGCGGTCAATGCAATGAAGTTATTTTCGGAACAAAGGAGAGACGTGTAAACTTTATCAGTGAGTACAACAATCTAAACAGCTTTAACCATCACCCTTACTTTCACCCAAAAGAACAGAAAGTAACAATTAACACCGATGAAACAGACCAAGGAATGCTGGTAACCAACATTCGTCGAGTCGGCAAAAAGTTTTATTATACTGTACAAGTTACTGACCTGACAGGCTCGACATACTCTGCCATTATCTCAGATACTGGGTTTGTTTCTGCAACTGGCTCAAGACCACTTGATCTCGCATTTGAAGGAATTGATGAGAAAAAAAAGGACACTTTATTAACATGTCTTCGACCTAGCGATATCTACAAATCAAACAAGAATCACCCAAAAGGGTCACTCCCCTTTTCGTTTGAATATTCTAGCCATGTCTTCGGTTTAGATAAGGTGAGCTGCCTGGGAAGAGTATCTCTCTTTCCATTAATTTGTGATAACCAGAAACGATTAGCAGACCTGGCACAACGGGTGCGTGAGGACTTTGATTTGTCAGAGAATCGGATTGAACGTCTTGTTAAAAAATACATTGAATACAGGCACTGCACCCACAGCGTACCTACAGCCCATGCCGCCATCCAACGATTTAGCGAATTAGTATCTGAGGCCTATCTAGATCAATACGGAGAGAGTGGGTTTAATATAAAGACAATACAGGCTCGCCTTAAGAAGGGACTTAGCCCAGAAGAAGTAAACCACATTTTCTTGTCTAAAAAAACAAACGGAAAATCACCAACATTTGCCAATGGCTACCAAGCCTTGCGTGAAAAGTACGAAAGGGACATGAGCCCTAAACCTTAACAAGGAAAACTTAAGCGTTAAATTGAGAGGCGATCAGACTCATCACCAAGTGATGTTGACTCTTCGCCAGAGGGCAACACAAAATCAAGCTCGTCATCAAGGACATAGACGCCACCATCGCTCACTTCAATTCCGGCAGTATCACTTCTCACTTTAAACATCATGGGCGAGTGATATTTTGATGCGTATTGCACGCGTGAATCTTCATTATTCTTAGGTGTCAGTCGCTTAGGGCTAGCATCACGTTTTTGCTTACAGGCGAAAACCGCTTTGAAGTTTATAGCGTTCATTAGCACCGGGTGATCAACTCCGCCCTCCTTCCAAAATGAAGTGGATGGAAAATTCGCCGAACCAAAACCATAGACTCTATCA
>DKOI01000098.1 GCA_002469885.1 Legionellales bacterium UBA7366
CATGGTTGCGTTAGCGGCGGATGAGATTTACGTTAATCCGAATACGATTACGGGTTCTGTGGGTGTTATTTCTAAAGGGTTTGGTTTTGCAGGTGTGATTGAGCGCATTGGCATTAAGCGTCGCATCTTCACTTCAGGCATGAATAAAGATCGCCTTGATCCATTTGAGCCTTTGACAGAAGACGATAGAGCGAAGCTGAGTAGTGTATTAGATGAAGTGCATGATTATTTTGTGGATCTCGTTCAGATATCTCGAGGCGATAAATTAAACGGTGATCCTGAGGAATTATTTTCAGGTGACTTCTGGACGGGCGGTCAAGCTGTTGAGCTAGGTCTGGTTGACGGAACGGGTAATCTATCGGGTATTTTAAAAGATAAGTTCGATGTTGAGCTTTACCGTGATTATTCCGCTTCTGGCTCGTTTGTTGAAGAATTCGCTCGCAGCATTGGCGTGAGTCTAGAAACTTACTTCAAACCTAAGATGGCATACGCGCAGTTGGTTTAGCGTTGTAAGGCTTATCGTAGCCCGCACAAGAGAACGAAGTGAGCGCCAGCGGGATTAAAATCAACACACGCGTTGAGGCGCTTCGCGCGCTTCCTGCAGGCGCATCGCTTACGCGCTGCTTGAGCAGGCTACATTAAAATAAACACCGTTAACGACTGGGTTTATTGTAACCTGCGGGGTTCTCCTAAGGCGTATAATAAAACGGATTAGGCAATAAAAATGTTTTACCCGCATACGTCCCGTTTATATCACTGTTCTGATCGCCAATTGTTAGCACGATATCAAACCCTTCTTCGATGATCTTTTTGCGCGAACGTGTTTTGAATTGTTCTGACGTAATGGTGTTATCCTTGGGGCCAAGCAACACAACCTTGTTCCATTTCGTGTAACCCGCTGCACGTAGGTTTTTTTCCGTCATCTCTTGTCCTTCGCCTCGTCTTGCGGAGATGAAGAACACGGCGACATTGTTTTCAAGGGCCATGTTGTAAAGTTCAAGCACTGGTTTTATAGCGGGGGAGTCGTACGGTTGTTTAAAAGGATCAAAGAATGCTTGCGGTACGCTGTCGCCTACTTTAAATGGTAGTGACATTGCAGCAAGTAACAGCTTGATGTTTGATAGGGCTGTCTCATCGATATCAATGACAATGGCTAAGCGTTCAATTTTTTTTTTTTTATCGCGCGAGCAAGTGACTTCTTCGCTTTGTCTGTCACTTTTGAAATGTCGTTGATGTATTCGCCTGATTTATAGTAGCTAGTTAAGTGTTGGCGAACCTCATAGAAGTTTTCCACTTTGGCATTAGCCGTTATAGAGCCGGTTAGCAGTAGGGCGCTTAGTGTTAATACGGTAATTTTTCGCATTCAAGAGTTCCTCAGGTGTATTATTACTGTGGGAACTCTACAGAAGTTAAACGTGCTTTTCAATCACCCTTATTAGATCATCAATTTGCTGCTTATTATGTTTTGCATTCACAATAAAGCGAATGAGCGCATAACCGTTAGGCGCAACCGGTGAGGAGCGAAACTCAGTTGCCACGTTTTCATTTTCTAAGTGGTGATAGAGCGCTTCAATGTCTTCGATGTTGTTCGAATAGAGGTTGACGATGTGTGACTTCTTCATGCGAACGTTAAGACCGCAACGATAGAGGCGCGTTCTTAAATAGTTCGCATTACTGCCAAGCTTTACTCTGCGCCATTCGTCTTTTTGAATGATGTTAAGCGTTGCTGAAAACTTCGCAATGTCTTGCGCTGATATTTTCTGGCCAAAGCGAAGTTCTTTAGCTTGAAAGCGTATGTATTCAATGTTGCGGCGACTTCCAATAATCAAGCCTGCTTGCGCGCAAAGTGTTTTAGTGAGGTCGGCTGTAATGAAGTGAACAGCGCAGCCTAAATGTAGGCTAGAAACCAGGCCTCTGCCTGAATCATAGATACCTAATGAGTGCGACTCATCGACAATAAATAAGCAGTTATATTTTTCAGCCAGGGCTGCGATATCAGCGATTGGGGCAATTGATCCATCGATGCTAGAAACCGCATCAATAATAATTATTCCTGCGCCGTGAAGTTTAAGCTGATTCTCAAGTGATTCCGTTGATTCGCGTGAATATGTGTAAGACTGTCCGTTTGCGCTCTCGATCGCTTCACGAATAGAAAGGTTTGCAAGTGAGTCTTTATAGATAGGAACATCTTTATCTGACACACAGTGTAATAAGTTTGCATTGGGGCTCCAGGCGGACTGGAAGAAGGCAAGGGCCTCCGCATTTAAGAATTCAGCAAAGCGATCTTCAAATTTTAATTGTAATTCTGATGAGTCGCTATTATCACCATCCATGAGCGCGCGAATGCTAGCATCAACGATTGTTGGGTGTTGTGTTAAGCCAAGATAATCTGGCGAAGCAAAGTTAAGCGTCGGTTTGGAAGTGGCTTCGTTTCTTTCGCGTTTTAAATCCGCAGGCGATGCCGTTTGGAAATGCTCGTCAACACGCTTACTTAGAAATGACGGAACAATATCGCTCGACTGTTGCTTTATGTTTTCTACAATCCCTCGTGTCATAGCCTTGATCTCCTATCTTACACTTACACAATATATATTATTATTGTAAAACCAATATGAGAAACCACCATAGCTTTTAAGAAGTATACGCTTCTAACCTTAAGGAATTATTAAGGGGTGTGCTCATTAAGACCCAAAAATGATATATTTTTTTATTCTTCTTCAGAGTAATTTTACCAAATATGGGTTTAGTGATCAATCGTTATTTTTTTTGTGCTCTCTTAAGAGTTCAATCAAGTTTTGAAAATCCTCTGGAATAGGGGCTTCAAAGCTCACCTCTTCATTTGTTGTTGGGTGGATTAATGTTAACGTTTTTGCGTGCAGCGCTTGGTGTCTGTAGGCGCGTAACGCTTCGATCAGTTCGGCTGACGCTTTTTTAGGTAATGAAAAACGTCTACCGTAAAGTGGGTCACCTAATAAGGGGTGATTAATGGAAGCAAGATGTACACGAATTTGATGTGTTCTGCCGGTTTCTAATTTTATGTTAATGAGCGTGTTACCCATAAAGCGCTCACCAATTCTAAAGTGAGTGATTGCAGGTTTGCCATCGACGACGATAGCTTGTTTTGTGCGTTGTGTTGGATGTCTACCGAGAGGCTCATCAATCTTTCTGCCGCCGGTTAGTTCGCCACAGGCGATAGCAACATATTTTCTGCCCATTTCACGGGTTTGTAATTGATCGATTAAGTGTTTGTGCGCTGCGAGCGTCTTAGCGACGACCAGCAAGCCACTGGTTTCTTTATCAAGGCGATGGACCAAGCCGCCGCGAGGAAGGCAGGAGAGGTCAGGATGGTGGTATAACAGGGCGTTGACCAGTGTGCTGTCGCTATTGCCGGTACCAGGGTGAGCCACTAAGCCGATAGGCTTGTTCACGACGAGGATATCGTCGTCTTCGTATATGATATCAAGGTCGATAGCTTGCGCTTCCCAGTTATCCCGGTCTTCAAGCGTTGTGTTTAAGAGGATGGATTCGCCGCCTTTGACTTTTTCGCGCGGACGCAGGGACTTTCCATCGACGGTGATAGAGCCATCTTCAAGCCAAGCCTTGAGCTGTGAACGTGAAAAATCAGGAAATAAGAGGGCTAACGTTTTGTCCAATCGTTGTCCTTCGTGCTCTTCGCCGATGATGGCGTTCAATTCAATATGCTTGTCCATATTATCGCTCTTGAGTTCAAAGCGAGATAATAACTTTATTGCGTGCAGTTGTTAACGTATAATCGCAACCTCTTAGATAATTGTGAACGGAATAAACAATATGGCGCAAAAAGTAATCAAATTCTTGTTGGTATCCTGCATTCTTGCATTAAGCGCTTGCGCTAGTACCTTTGATCCAGCGGATGCATACAAAGACATGTCTGCAAAAGAGATCTTCGATGAAGGGCAAAAAACCCTATCGAACAAATATTACACCGACGCGCTGCAATACTTTGAAACCTATGATGCGAGATATCCTTTCGGTGACGATATCGAGCAAGTGCAGTTAAATGAGATTTATGCCTATTACGCTAAAAACGAAACAGCATCCTCGTTAGCGGCAGCTGATCGCTTTATTCACTTGCACCCAACCAGTCAACACGTAGACTACGCGTACTACATGCGCGGCTTATCCAACTACATGTCTAACATTGGTGCGCTTGATAAGTTCTTGCCGATTGATCTATCCACGCGCGATTTAACGGGCGCTAAAAAATCCTTCCTGGATTTTTCTGATTTAGTGCACCGTTTTCCTAAAAGTAAGTACGTCGCCGATGCAAAGCAGCATATGATTTTCTTGCGTAACATTTTAGCTAAACACGAATACAATGTGGCGTTGTTCTACTACAAACACGAAGCGTATTTAGCATCCGCTAATCGCGCGAATGATGTCATTCAACACTATCAAGGCGCACCCATTGTGCCAACCGCTATGGTCTTGATGGTTAAGTCTTATCATCAGTTGGGCTTAGAAGAGCTCGCCAGTGATGCGACTAAGATCTTAGAGCTTAATGTTGCTGAGATTCCTGTGATAGAAGGGATCTAGCGTCAGGCAATAATACCAACCCCAGGATGCTTTCTTGGGGTCAGACTTAATCACGAGCTTATAAAAAAAATTAACCCCACACACTATAAACGAGAAGTAACTTGTGCAAAAAGATTCAAAAGTACAGGATCTAGAATCGATAGTCGCTAATTTGCAACTGCCTCCACCCGAGCGATCGGTTGACTATACAGGTCGACACGTTGTCCATGGTGATCTTCACGCAAACCCGTTGAGAATGATTTACTTGCTAATGCTGATAGGCGTTATGAAGTTAAGTAAGGAAAAATATGTATTTTTAGCAGATTTTCTTACAAAACATTGTCCGCAGCTCGCTGAAGACCCTTCGCTCTCAAATTTTCTTGGTGAATTAGTGCATCCAAAAAAATGTTCGCTTGACGAATTTAAGATTAGGTTGAATCAACCCGCGATCAATAAATTTAAAGAAGCAAGAACGTTATTTCGCTCGACTTTAGGTTTGGATTCTCCCAAGCAGAAGGCCAAAAAGAGCGATGCGGCGGTAGCGAGTAAAAAAAGATGCGCACATATTACCGACATTGGCGATACAGTAGCTGATAGAGGGCCAGATGATCGTTTTATGTTAGATCTTAATGAGTGGCGTCATGTAAACGGAATAAAGTTTACAATCATGCTATCAAATCATGATGCATTTTCGTTTGGTGCTTGGCATGTTATGTTTTTATCAAACCCTTTTAAAATGCCTAGAACGCGTAAAGCATTTAGGAAACTGTTATTGACGGACCCCTATATGCTTGAACAGCTGATCTTTACACACAGTCCTTCATTAAATAATTCATTATATTCGTTATTGGGTCAGCCTAGTGATAGAGCTTTTCTCTCGGCAATGCTTCAGTTAGAGCGTCAGGTGAAAACCTATTTTTTGCCTAATTTACATTTAATGAAAGCCGAGATGACGTCACAGGGGCGAGTTGTTGTTAATACGCATACCCCTGCACCAGAGAGCTTATTTATAGAGCTTGCAAAGCTTTTTAATGTGGATTGGAAAAGTGATACTGACGAGGATGTTTTTGAGAGCGTTAACCATATTAATTCTCGATTTAGAAGCGCACTGCAAAAATCGCCCGAGAAAATTCATCAATATCTCGATAGTGAGGAGGGCGCTTTATTTCGATTTATTAATTACCGACCGTCCGAAGGTCTATCGGTTGTTAAGACGCTGCCTGGCAAGGGTATCCATAACTTTGGTCATATCGGGGAGGGAGGGGTTGATAGGGGGCAGAACAGTTTTGAAGTTAATAATCTAGATACCTTGCTTGGTAAGGTAGCCTCTGTTGCCACTGAGGATCACCCGTTGAAGATCTTTTCATTTTTCCCGGAATCAAACAAGAGTCCTAAGGCTTTAAATATGCAAAAGCTTGAGAGCGGTCAGTCTGTGACTAAGGTAGCCATGGGTTAAGCTGAGTCGTTTTTTTTGAGATCCAATGGGGCCGGTTACCTATCACTATGAAATGTGCCTGCCCCCTATCTTTTTTCGCTTATTCCCTTGTTTTATTTTGATTAATATTTGATCTAGATGCGCAATTCTTGACTTCTAAGAAGCGGAGCAGATAATCAACGGGTTAGGCGATCGGTGTTCGCAACCTACCAAAAAAACGTATTGATCCTATCGGGAGAGAAAATAATGAAAACTGTATTAACTGGTAAACCAGCTCAGCTCGTAGTTCAAACCAAGCGAATCTCGAGCTTGATCACGCAACTGAAAGAGTACGCTAAGAGCAATAACCCTGATTTAAAAGACTACATAAATTATGGGATTCAAAGATATAACGTATACGCCTGAAAAAATCGCAAGATTGTTGAACCTTGCATACACATGTCGTTTTCATAAGTTCCTTTTATCCTTAATCATGGATGAGAGATTTAGCGCTAGTGCTAATGCCTTTATAGCCAGTGAAATGGCTTACGTTTCAGGGGCAGAGGCTTCAGAGGGTGAGTATCATAGGGATCTAGCCAAATCATATTACTTTCTAGCGTATGCTATTGAGAGCAATGATTTAAATTTAGTAACACGATTGTTAATGCGTGGTGCTGTTCAGCGAGTTGATATATTTAGGTATTCCGCTTATGAATCAAGCAGGCAACCGCATTATGCGTTGGCTTATAATAAGAATAAAACAATGCTCAATCTGTTGCCAAAAGGTGATGCATATCATGGGAAGTATTTCGTAGAAATACCGTTCAATGATTGGATATCTGGCAAGCTCAGCTCTATGACGATAGAGGAGTTTCGTTTTTTAATGTCGTTAGAGAATTTCTAACCTTACACCGTATTTGATGATAAAAACACATTAGTTTATCAGGTCCTATTAAAACACCATCGCTTAGATCTTCTTAAATTATGCGTTAAAGAATATGGTCTACACGTGAAATCTTTTTTTGAAATGAACGAGGAGGGTGCAACAAAGTTATTTGAATCCGGCGCTATGGACCGCCCTGCGGAAATGCAGGGCGAGACGCATAAGCTCATGGTGTTTTTGTTTTCAAAAGGACTTAACCCAAATCAGCTTTTACGAAAGAATGAGCCACTGCTACATTTTGTGGTGCGCCACTTGCTTGAAGAGATAATTCTTTTATTTAAAAATAATGGCGCCTCACTGGATCTTCGTAGTTAGGATGGAGAAACTCCGCTAAGTACTGTGTTAAAAAAGAAAAAATCAAAGGATGCCTCTCGTGCTTTTGATAATCTTCTAAGAGAGGTCTTCTCGCCTAGAGATAAGTCAAGGAGTGAGACGAAGCTTATCAGTGAAAAATCATTCGTTATAATAAGAAGTTTAATAACCCTGTTATCCATGAGTCCTTACTTGAGGATATTGATAAGAGTGCCAAGTTAAAAGTGTCTGATAAAATAAAGCTTAATAATTATATCAGAAAAAACATACCAAAAGGCGTCTAGGAAAAAACCGCTCAGCTTTCTGAGGAAGGTATTAAAAAAACACTTTTAATGAACACTCCTATGGAGTGTTGTTTTTCTCCACATCATATACCTATGTTACTTAAAAGTTCTGCGCTAAATTTTTCGGATTTACCACAGTTTTATGCAGGCAATTATGGTTTTTATCAAGATCGCTTAAATATGTTTATCGCACTGTTTCAGGTCATATACTTTTCATCTAGGTTGTTAGAATCCTTGGGGGCTAATGGGTTACAGCGGCAGGAGGTAATGAGGTTGGTTGTCGCATCGGCTGTTAAACGAAATGCACATGGAAAAATGCTTTTTTCTTTGCTTGAAATCGCCAATTCTACCAATGCTTTATTTGATCTTGCCGACGCAATTAAGGATATAGCGCCCACTTTGTTATTGGCATCGCGTGCGGGCCAGGAAATTTGTGGCGAGACTAAAAAAGAGTTTTCTTACGCAACTCAAGAAGATAGAAACGATGAGAGACGGCGAGCAATCCTTGATGTTAGTAGAGCTGTGTTTAAGGATGCAAGCATTTCGGATGCATTGCATTTATCAGCAAAATGGCATTCGACACAATGCGCTAAACAGCTCGAATTGATTCAAGATTTTGAAGGTGAGAATTGGGAAAATGCCTAACGAAGCCATATACAAAAGAGATCACAATTCCGGATGAAAAGAAAAAGCAAACTTTGCAATTGCTGGAGCTTACTAGCCCTGGCTCGCTTAAACGTGAAGGGCGTTCGCTAAAGCATTGTGTTGGTACAAACGAGGAATACAGAAGGCGTTGTATGGAGGGTGATATTCGAATATTCTCCGTAAGAGATGCTGCACTTCCAGCGAAACCATTGTCTACGATCGAAATAGAGTTTTTCTGGACTGATCCGCCCTCTATTGGGCTGTTGCAACATAGAGGTTTTGATAACGCAGACCCTAGCTTACCACTAGTCGAGTTTGTAATCGGGTTTATACGGGATGCAAACTGCACTGCTTGTAATTTAATTGACTGGAGGGGGGTCGATTTGAGTGGTGTTGAAAAAAGAGCATCATCCGAGCCTTTAAAGCAAAAAATTTTCGAAGAGCTGGAGTTAGATCCGACTAAGCCTGGAAAGCTTCATTCAGTTAGGGAGACATACATACCGTTTCTGCCGAAGAAAGGGAATATCCGTAAAAATATTTTGGCGCTACTTCCAGAATCACAACTGTTCCTAGAGCACTGGCAAAAGCTACCGATCTTGGACAAGGCAAAAGCCGATAGGGCTAAAGTGCGCAACTTGAATTTTGATAAAGTGTTTAGTCTATTTTCTGATTCAACGCCGCAAAGAGATGAGGTTGCTCCTCCAGTAAAACAAGAATGAGTGCGGGTGGTTGAGGAGATTCACCCTGCGCACCCAATAAAAACTTGATCTTTAACAATTAATCAATGGCTTGAACTCTTCCAGCTCCTGCAATCTCCTTTGATTGGTCTATACTGTTCATATAGAGATCTTCATGGGGGACGTTATGTTTTTCTCTAAAACCAAAGAACAAAGAGCTAGCGATGAGCGTGTGAAGGCTGTTGTAGGGATCGCTAAAGACCTGCTGCATCAGAAATTAAGTAGCACGGAGCTCATGTATTTCGAAGACGGTAATCTAGGCCCGCTGGTTCAGGCTATTAAAGTCAGACTAAGGAGTGAAGGGGGGGATCCTACCCCGTTAGTAGAACATTTCATTGCTTTTCAAACAGTTTTTTTGAAATTAAGTGAGCTCGAGCAAGAAAAATTTCGCAAGGCTATATCAGTTTCTTTCAAACGACTTTATCAGGCGCATGCAAAATTTCAGATTGATAGAATGTATCATAACTCTAAAGAGCAAAAAGAATTAAACTCAATGTTTGCTTATGGTGTTAACTCAAAAGGACAGGCCGAAGGTAAGCTTAAGTCAGATAAAGTGAAAAAATATCAGCAGTTCACAGATTATTTACTTACAGGTGCGGGCCGTGATTCCTACAAAGACAGAGAGGCGCGAATGTACCTTATATCAATTTCTTCGCGTTTATATAATTTAAAACAAACAAGGCCGGGTGGATCGAAAACAGAACTTAATTCTACACGCTCCTTTGATGTGAATGATGACATTTCGTCACTGATTAGTGTTATTCATAGGTTGAAAGAAATTAGCTCCGCTGAATTTAAGGAGAAAAACAAAGATGAGGTGCGGTATCTTTCAGATCTGATATCAGTCGGCCTTAAGCCCTGGTTTTATCGACAGCTTTATAATCATATGAAAGCTGTAAAAGGCTCGAATTCTGCGAGTCAAATTGAAGAATGGTTTGAGCAAGTGCGAGAGGAGGTTCAACAGGTTGAAGCCCTTAATGGGGAGCGTGACTTAAAGGAGGCTAGGTATTTCTTTTCTGATTTTTCATCAAGGCTTACACAGTTAAAAGAAATCGACTCTTTGGATCAAATGCATAAACATAAAAAATCCGCTGGATCTTTGACAGGATTGTTTAAACAGGTTGAAAGGGTTGCGATGCCTGCCCAAATTGATGTTCCAGAGACAAGCTTTGGCCATGGGTTTGTTGATCCATTAGGTGTTTTACCGGATTTGCAAAATATGGCAAAAGCAATGAAGCGCGCACCTAATACTGTTGTTTTATCAATAGAGCTAAAGAGAATGGATAGACTTATTGAATACTACAAAGGCGAAATTTTCACAAACCCAATACGCAGTAGGACTAATATTCAGGTGTTAGTGAACCTTGTCAAGGCTGCTGACACATTGAAAGAGTTAACGTTTGACACTGAAAAGTTTGCAGACGAGGCGAGCGAGCTACAACAAAAGATACAGGCATTAAAAGAAATTCTTATACCGCTTGCGGATAATGCGTCTATGCTTATCAAGGAGCTAACTGGAGTCAAGTCAGTAGATGCGCTCAGTAAGCAACAGTTAAGAGGTGCGCTATACCTCGTTAAAGAACAGGCTCTGGCGCAAGAAAGCAAAGCAAAAGTTAGGTTTGCTGAAGACGCAACAGGTGCTGAAACAAGACTATCAAATCAAGAGGTTGGTAGTTACCTCAAAAGAGACAGGCAATATAAGCAGGATATAGTAGAAAAAAGTTTTCTTACTTTGGGTGATAGCAAGGCGTCCCCAGAAGAGCGGAAAAAAGCTAGAGCGCTAATTGAGTCTGATACGACTGAGTTGATAATGTCTTATGAGAAGAAGCAAAGCGAAATGGGTATTGAGTCTGGGTTTGAAGCAAACGGCGGTTGGCGCATTGTTCAAAGGTTTTCTCAGCTATTAGAACATAACGAGTGCTCAAGCCATAAAGTTGCCGTTAATCCGCCTGAAAGCGCAAGCTCAAATCTAAAGGCCTGTTACAACGAAGCGGTGAAGCTTCAGAGTTTGAGCAAAATGGCTATCTGGATTGGAGAAATGAATAAATTTTTTGAAGGGGTTGAAGAGGGTGAGGAGTATGATCAATCTTTTGATGCTGCCGATATTAAAGAGATTGATAGTTTTGTAAGGGCCTTAAAACCAGGGGATTTAACCGGTCAATCAGAGTCGGCCAATTTAACAAGAAAAATGATCGCTCCAGCCATTGGCCTGTTAGAGCATTATCAAAAACAGGGGCGCTCTGTTGAGAGACCGCTCGCGGCCCTGCTGGTAATTCAGGTTAAATCTGAGAAATCAAAAATCCGGAAGAAGGCTAGAAGTTTTGGCGGCGATGAGTGTTCACCAGAAACAACGCCAAACACTTCTATAGAAAGTGGTCCAACTGATTCTGATTGTAGGCATGACGACTTAGATTTAGATGATAACCAAAGGCCTGGTTTTTAAATCTTTATAGCTCGCGATAGCCTCGCGTAATCGGATAACGTCTTCCACGGCCAAATGCGCGCTCTCGAAGTCTCACGCCAGGCGCCGCTTGTCTGCGTTTATATTCATTACGTTGCACTTGTCTAATGATATTCACAACCACGTCTCGATCGAAGCCGACATTTGTGATTTCATCCACGCTGTGTTCTAAATCGATATAGAGTTCTAGAATGTGATCCAGCTGATCATAAGGTGGCAAGCTATCAGTGTCTAATTGATTCTCGGCAAGCTCCGCAGTCGGCGGCCTGTCAATGACGCTCTGTGGTATCACGTGACTTAATGTGTTTCTGTACTCAGATAGCTTGTAAACCAACGTTTTAGGCACATCTGATATTGCACAGAAGCCACCTGCCATGTCGCCGTAAAGCGTGGCATAGCCTACCGCAAGCTCGCTACGATTTCCTGTGCTCAACACCATGCTGCCAAATTTGTTCGACAATGCCATAAGTGTTGTGCCGCGGCAACGTGCTTGAAGGTTTTGCTCAGTGATGCCTTCTTCAGTTTCTACGAATATGTCACTTAATGAGTCTAGGAATGCATCAAATGGTTCTTCTATCGAAATGATTTCATGCTTAATGCCAAGCATTTTGACTTGGTCTAACGCAAGCTGAATGCTTTCATCGCTAGTATAGCGTGACGGCATCAGCACGCCAGTAACATTTTCAGCGCCGATGGCATCAACTGCAATGGCGGCCGATAATGCTGAATCGATTCCGCCTGAAAGCCCCAGTAAAATTCCCGGGAAACCATTCTTTTCTACATAGTCTTTAAGGCCCATTAAAATGGCTTTGTAAGCGCGTTCTTCGTGCGTTAGTGGTTTAGGTGGGTCTTGTTTAATGACGTTGGTTTTATCACCGTCAAGCTCTATATCAACGGGCATTAGCGATTCTTCAAAGAAAGGCGCTTGCGCGCAGACCTCGCCTTCACCGTTTAATATCATTGAGCCGCCGTCAAAAACCAAATCATCTTGCCCGCCGAGTAAGTTTGTATAACAAATAATGACGTTTGATTTTTTGGCCTCACCCTTGAGGATAGATTTACGTTTATCATCTTTACTGATCGAGAACGGTGATGCGTTGGGAGAAAGAATAACCTTGGCGCCTGCATCAACAGACTGCTTAACAGGGCCGTCGTGCCATAAGTCTTCACAGACGACAACACCGACTGGCACTCCGTTAATTGGAATCACTAAAGGCGTGCTGCCCGGCTTGAAATATCGCGCCTCATCAAAGACGCTAAAGTTAGGTAGGCACTGTTTTGCATAAAACCCTAGCTCTTCACCGTTGTAAAAAACACTGGCCGCGTTTTGAAGGCCTACCTTGGTTTTTTTTGGGTAACTAACAATGCAATGAATGTCTTTCACGTCGCGCTTGATTTTTTCAATTGCAACATCCACTTGTTCTAAGAACGCTTCGCGATAGAGTAAATCTTCAGCTGGGTAACCTGTCAGGAAGAGCTCAGGAAACACAATCACATCGGCTGAGTGATCTGCTTGGGCTTTTTGTGCAGCTTCAATTAAAGCATCACAGTTCTTTGTCACATGTCCTACAGTTGCATTTAGTTGTGCGATCACAACGCGTAATTTTTCACTCATGGATTAGCTCCTGTATTTTAATTCGCTGACAGTGAGTAGGTCTTTCAATGTTTCATCTAAATAAAACGTTTCTTCAGATTTTGAAATGGGTAATATGGCGAGCAAGTGCAGTTCATGTTTATCAAGCATCGCGTTAATGATAGTGCCTACTCTTTTTTCGTGGTGGTAGAGCGATGAGCCTAGCTCGGGTAGTTCCGATGCATAGCCCTTTAGGTAATACATTTTTTTTTTTAACTTTCCTAAGTGCTCCATTCGAGCAATAATTTCTTGGCCCGTGTAGCAGCCTTTGGTAAAGCTTAGTGCATCTAGCTCGTTTAAATTGAGGTAGTGGGGTAATAGCTTTTCGGTTGTTTTAGGATAAACCTGTGGGTACCCGTATTCAATGTCGCATAAACGCCATGGTTCATCATCGCTGTCTGAATGTTCATGTGTGTCCACGGGTAAGATGACTTCATACCGGGTGTGTTTTCCACTCCAAAATAAGAGTGTGGCGTTTCCAGCTGTGACGCAGTTATTTTCATGATCAGGCAAAGCGTGCGTGTCAGTGAATGGTTCATCAATGAAGCCAAAGCAATCATATTGATCGGTCACATCTTCCAAGGTTGACTTGTAAAATACTTTATATTTTTCCAAGGCATTTTTTGCGAATTTCAGTGATTCTTTCGGTAGCTGTAATAGATAAGTGTCATCTTTTAGAAAAATGCGAAACAAGCTAAGGATTCTTCCTTTAGGATCTGCATGAACCGCGAGCGAGCTATTAGATTCTGTAATTTTACTCACATCGCAACTGATCTGGCCTTGTAGGAATTTTACAGCGTCGTTGCCCTTAATGCCGAGCAAGCCAAAAGAGTTTAACTTTACAATCACAATATCTCCAGGAGCTCTATAGGTTTTGTAATTGTGTGATTGGCATTCCAGTTGGTGTGATCAACATCTTTAGGTAAGTATCCATAAGCGGCTAAAACTGTTTTCATGCCTGAGCGGCTTCCAGCAATGATGTCGTTTTGGGAGTCGCCAATGTAAACAGCGGTGTTCGCATATGCGCTCATTAACTGGCACGCATAAAGCAGGGGGGCTGGATCAGGTTTGCTCTGTGGTAGCGTATCACCGCATACTAGGCATGCAGCCCGCTCGGTAAGTGATAGCGAATCAAGGAGCGGCTCTGTTAACCATGCATGTTTGTTGGTGACGATTCCCCAGGGCAGTTCGTTTTTGTCTAGGTAGCTTAGCACCTCTTCCATACCGTCAAAAAAATCGGTTTGACCAATCATGCATTCTCTGTAAATTGAAAGGTATTGTTCACGAAGTGCAGCCTCACTCACGTCGCTTTCTTCCAAATTTAAAAACTGTTTGAACATAGGTAGCACGCCTTTGCCAGCGTATTCACGCACAACATTTGTATCCAGGCTCGGTAAGTTGAAGCTAGCTCTAAGCTCGTTGAGCGCATAAGTTAAGCTGTGCGCCGTATCGAGTATTGTACCGTCGAGGTCAAATAAAATAGTTTTAAATTTTTCTTGCATAAACTAAATAATTCACTGATACGTTGGAGGTTAAAGAATAGTGTTTTGAAAGCGGGTTGTAATCCATGCCCTTCATAGACACAATTTCACAACCGCATTCGCGCAGCCAGGCGTCTAATTCAGATGGTTTAATAAATTTTTGATAATCGTGCGTGCCTTTGGGGAGAAGTTGTAAAATGTATTCGGCGCCTAGGATGGCAAATAAATAGGACTTTGGATTTCTGTTGAGCGTTGAAAAAAATAAATCGCCACCTGGTTTAACCAGTGATGCGCAAGATTTGATAACAGATGCTGGATCAGGAACGTGTTCTAACATTTCAAGACAAGTCACTGTGTCGAAAGCAGCAGGATTTTTCTCTGCCATCTCTTCAACTGTTATGTGTTGATAGTCAATCGTTAGCTCTGACTCGATGGCGTGAAGCCGCGCAACTTTTAAAGCTTCTTCGCTCATATCGATTCCGGTAGTCGCAGCGCCCGCTTTTGCAAGGGCTTCTGTTAGTATGCCACCTCCACAACCGACATCAATTAAGCTGCTGCTTTTTAAGGTTGAATTATCAGCAATAAAGCCGAGCCTCAAAGGGTTGATATCGTGCAGTGATTTCAGGTCACCTTCTTTATCCCACCAGCGAGCTGCGTGTTTGTTGAACTTGTTTATTTCAGTTTGATCAATGTTTTTCATGACGATATAATAAAGGAAAATGAGCATGAATGCTATTCATAACAAGGAGTTTATTATGAGCACACCACTTTCAGCTTTAATCAAAGAGAAAGGTAATATTATTTATTCAGCGCACCCAGAAGAAACCGTTTTCGCTTGTGTTAAGAAAATGGGCGTAGCTGGAGTCGGTGCATTGTTAATCATTGATGAAACAGGATTGGTTGGTATTTTTACAGAACGTGATGTCTCTAAAAAAGTGGTGCTTCAGAAAGTCGATGTTGAAACAGTCTGTGTGAGCTCTGTAATGACTCGTGACGTGAAGACCGTGACTCCCAGCACTACGACGGATGAGGCGATGAGCATCATGACAGAGGAGCGCTTTCGTCACCTGCCTGTGCTATTGGAAGATAATGTGCTTGGGTTGATTTCTATTGGCGACTTAACGCGTTGGGTTGTGATGTCGCAACAACACA
>DKOI01000110.1 GCA_002469885.1 Legionellales bacterium UBA7366
GTTCTCTTGTGCGGGCTACGACAGGTGTAATCGTTCACGGTGCATGACAGGGTGTTCGTCGCCCCGGCCCCCGAGCCGGGGTCCATTCTGATTAAAATGGATCCCCGATCAAGTCGGGGATGACGGAGTGGGGGTTCAAGTCGGGGATGACGGGAGAATAACGAAAAAATTCTTTTCTAACCCCTTAATTTTAAAGGGGGAAAAGGCCTCCTCATCTTCCTGGAAAAATCCCCATAATTTCCTATACTTGTAGTATAACTATAAAGAAATAGGTGCGGGTATGAGGAAGGTCGTTAGTCAGGATTCAAGCGTGCATTCGTGTTTGTCGCTTAAGGTGGGCGCATTGTTTTTGAGCATGCTTCTTTGCACTTCAGCTATCGCAACACCCGTAGGCGGCATTATTGACGGTGGTGAAGCTGTAATCACCCATCCCAACTCTGTGACAACAAACATCAATCAAACCACAAACCGTGCATCGATCAACTGGCAAGAGTTTAATGTGTATGATGGCGAGACCGTTAATTTCATTCAGCTTGATTCAAATTCAATTACACTCAATCGCGTCCAAGGCGGATTAGGCGCATCACAAATTTATGGAACGATCAATTCAAACGGCCACGTGTGGATTTTAAATCCTGAGGGTGTTCATTTTCGTGCGGGCTCAAGTGTGAACGTTGCAGGTGTTCTAGCGTCAACCTATAACATCGCCACGCAAAACTTTATGGATGGCAATTATCAGTTTGAACGTTTCCCCGGAAATCATAATGGTTATGCCAAAAACGCGGGCGACCTTCGTGTGACCAGTTTAGCTGCCTTGCTTTCTCATGATGTTGAAAACGTCGGTTACGTTTATGCAGAAACGGCGACAGTAATGTTAGGATCAAATCCAACATGGGTGCTTGATGTTTACGGTAATGACACAATTAACTTTGCAGTGAGTGATGAATTGTTAAAACGAAAAGCAACCGTTTCAAATAGCGGTGAAATTTATGCAGACGGTGGGCGTGTCTTTTTAACGGTTGATCAAGCAGAAAGTGTTGTAGTTAATGTGATTAACGTAAGCGGAAATATTCATGCCGATACTGTCGACATGCAGAACGGTATTATCGTCCTGAGTGGCGGTGATAAAAGTTTGGTTCACGTCAGTGGTAAACTTAGCGCGAAAGGTGCTGAAGAAAACGAAGCCGGTGGACGCGTGCATGTTACCGGTGAATTGGTCGGATTGTTTGATGAGGCTGTGATTGATGTGAGCGGGCAATCGCAAGGCGGCGAAATTCTGTTAGGCGGTGACTATCAAGGGTTGGGTGAGTTGCCAACTGCAGAACGTGTCTATGTGGGTGAAAATGCAGGGTTGATTGCAGACGGTTACAATGGCGATGCCGGAAAAATTATTGTCTGGTCTGATGCCTACACTGCGTTTCACGGCGAAGCCTACGCGCGTGCGCTAGGGGAGATAGGTGACGGTGGTTTTGTTGAAACCTCGAGTAAGGGCGTTTTAAATCTCACTAACAGCGCGGATGTGTCTAGCGCAAACGGTGAAGGCGGCACCTGGTTATTAGATCCCTATGATTTTGAAATTGTTGATACCGGTGGATTGAGTGTTGGCAGCAGCCCCTTTGAAAGCACAAGTACGGTTACCCAAATTAATTCAGGTTTGATTGTTTCGGCATTAGATGATGGTAACGTCGTTATTCAAACAGGATCAGGCGGAGGGGGGTTAGGCGATATCACGCTGTCCACCAGTTTTACGTACGCTTCAATTTACGATTTAGAATTGCGCGCAATCAATAATATTTCTTTTGGCGATTTTACCATTGTCAACGCGTCTACAGGGAGTATTAACTTGCATGCTGGTATCAATAGCGATGGCATCGGTACTGTAATATATGGCACAGGTTTTGCTAACGTGACTGGCGGTGGTGAAGTGAATATTTATTACAACCCAACGGATTACACGATTCCAGTGACTTTTGCTAATGCTGATAACGCTTATATGTTGATCCATGATGTGCTTGATTTGCAAGATATGAATGATAACTTGTTGGGAAGCTATGCGTTGAGTAAAGACATTGATGCGAGGCCAATAGCAAATTTCATCCCTGTTGGTAAATCATCCGCTAAATTTGAAGGAAAATTTGACGGCCAAAATTTCGAGGTTATCGATCTAACCATCAAACGGCCCGGCACGAATAATGTGGGTATGTTTGGTTATGTCCTCGATGGCACGATTGATAACGTTGGCCTTAAAAATGCGAATGTCGAAGGCAAATCTTCAGTCGGTGCTTTAGTAGGTTATATTGAGGGTGATATTTCAAATGCGCATTCCTCAGGCGTTGTAAAAGGAGCTAATAGGCGAACCGGTGCTTTAGTGGGGTATGCGCGATCTGGGACGATTAGTGATTCTAATTCGAGTGCTGATGTGACGGGTACAAGCCGTGAAGTCGGCGGGCTTGTTGGTTTAAGTTACGCTGATATCAGCGATTCTTTTGCCACAGGTATCGTGATGGGGTTTGATAGATACGTTGGCGGATTGGTTGGGTTTGCGCGTGATGGGAGCAACCAGAGTCGGTAGCCTCGTTGGTTATGCGAGCGGTGCTACCTCTATTACAAATGCGTATACGATAGGGGCTGTAAGTGGCGGAAGTGAAGTGGGCAGTATTGTGGGGCGTTGGAGTGCATCCGGCACGTTGAATGATCTCTATTGGAATTCAGGTTTAACGGGTGAGGCGTTGGCTGTAGGGTTTGGTTCACCTGACTTAAGCACAGTAAACGATTTAGCCGTCGCAAAAATGAAAAGAGAATCAAGTTACGCTAACTGGGATTTCCCAACGACTTGGCGAATCAATGAAAACACATCATTCCCCTACTTGTATTATGAAATACCGCCACCTATACCCGAATTATTTGCGTTACCTAACAACTATATCTTTGCGATACAACAGCCTGATTTCTTTAGTCTTCAGCCTAGAGGGTTTGATGCGTTAAGAGATCGTTTGGGCGGGGCGTATGCTTATTATCTTGAGGTTATCGTGAGATCAGGTCTGATGACTGAGGAAGAGCTCGAGGAAGTGTATATCATTAAGTACGACATGTTGGACCCTTACTTTTACGCAGGCAATGTGTTGGATGAATAAGGTGTCACAACACATTGCCGTTGTTTGCAGAAAGGTATTAATCAGAGCTTACTGCGGGATCTAATTTCTTTTCAATAATGTTGTTTTCAAGTCTTACATAATCCGGTAAGCCGCTTTTATACGGTGGATAAGCTTCGCCTTGGATGAGCGGTTGCAAGTAAGCGCGACATTTTTCAGTAATACCGAAACCGTCTTCTGTGATGTAATCTCTAGGCAGTGGGCATTCAACATTAGCCACATCAGCCAGTGGCGCTTCGCCAATTTCCCAAGCGTAAGTGTCACCCGGTTTGCGAACGATGGTTGCCATGACTGCGTTCTTGCCATTTAATGCAAACTCAACAGCTGCCTTGCCTAACGCGTAAGCTTGATCAACGTCGGTTTGTGATGCGATGTGTCTTGCGGAGCGTTGTAAATAATCCGCGAGAGCCCAATGGTATTTATAACCTAAGCGATCTTTAATAAAGTTAGCGAGTGTCGGTGCAACACCGCCTAGTTGAGAATGACCGAAGGCGTCTTTTAAGCCTTGGTCAGACACAAAGTTGCCATCGGGGTTGGTGAGTCCTTCGGAGGCGACAATGGCGCAGTAGCCATAGGTCTCAACACAGTGTTGTACTTTCGCCAAAAACTTTTCAACATCAAAAGCGATTTCAGGAAACAGAATGATGTGGGGCGCTTCACCTTCATTCTCGGCGCTCAATCCGCCGGCTGCGGCAATCCAGCCTGCGTGACGACCCATGACTTCCATGATGAAGATTTTAGTGGATGATTCAGCCATGGCTGCAACGTCAAGACCGGCTTCACGAATGGAGACAGCGACGTATTTAGCGACAGACCCAAAGCCTGGGCAGTTGTCAGTGACCGGTAAATCATTATCGACGGTTTTAGGAATCCCGATGCAGGTGAGGGGGTAGCCGACTTCTTTGCTGAACTGGGCAATTTTGTTGGTGGTGTCTTGAGAGTCACCACCGCCGTTATAGAAAAAGTATTTAATGTTGTGTGCTTTGAAAACATCGATGATCCGTTCAAATTCTGCACGATTCTTGGTGGGGTCTTGGAGTTTATATCGGCAAGAGCCAAACGCGCCTGAGGGCGTGTGCTTGAGTGCAGCGATCGAGTCTGCAGATTCTAAGCTCGTATCAATCAACTCTTCTTTGAGAGCGCCTATGATCCCGTTACGGCCGGCATACACCGTGCCAATAGCGTCACTTTCTCTAGCCGCTTCAATAAGGCCGCAGGCAGTTGCATTGATAACAGCGGTAACGCCACCAGATTGTGCATAAAATGCGTTGAATTTTGACATATGTCCCGTAAACCCTTGTGATTTCGATATTGCGGGTCACTATACTGACAAATAGTAGTGTGTACAAGTTGGTGGGAAGATTAGGGACAGTGTCAGAGAGTGAAACGCTGGAGGTGTTGGGCCCTCTGACACTGTATGGTTGCTTGAGTGTACAAGCGAGAAACTTTATTAACTATGCTGCATTGGTATCTAAACTTTCGATGGTGCGTATTGGTAGTGTGTATGCGTTGCCTTTCATGTTGAATGATTGACTCAGTTCACGATGAATAGAGCTGCTCGTTAAAATGAAGTCAGCACCCAGTGTCGCTGCTAATTTTAAGGTTTCAGGTTTAACGCGGCCTGTGGCTATCCATTGATTATCTGAATCTAAATTCAAACGGCTGCCTAAGGTCTCTAAGGTTGTCTTTGCTTCGTCTTCAAAATCTTCTGCTAATGCAATCATTGAAGGAATGTGAAAGTAGCATGTTGGAAAGTAAGGTTTTACATAAAGCAAGCTGACTTTAACTTCAGCGCCGCTAGCTTTCATTTGATTAATTGATGCTGTAACTTCTTCTATTTCAGGTGTTGTTAATGCATTTGCTACAAGCAATACATGCTTTCTATTTTCGTCCATTGTCCCGTGCCTCCCAGTTTGATAATCCGATCCCTAAGTGTCTTGGCGGTAAACCCTTAGTGAAAATTCCCTATTCGCTTTTTCCCTGAGCGAAGGAATACTATATCTTGTAAAAGGCACTAGAAGTATCAGGTATTACCGCTGGCGTACTAGGGGGTTGCGTGCGCGTAACTAAGGGTTAGCCCCTAGGGGGGGTAGTATCGATTGTCTTTTGATCGCCTATATTGCACTGGCTCAGAGGCTAACATGATGATAAGAAAGGTGTTTTTATAGAGGTTACTACCAACAGGGACCTAGGGTATGTTGGTAGAGTGTTAGGGTTAATCCGCGGGTGCTTCGGGTTTTCTCTCACACAGATTGTTGTTAATCACAGTTGCAACAAGTTTGGGTAGTGATTTTACTTGCATTTTCTTCATGATATTCGCGCGATGCGCTTCAACCGTCTTGAGTGAGATTTCGAGATCAGCTGAAATCACTTTATTCAACTTGCCAGACACGATGTGGCACATGATCTGACGTTCTCTGGGTGAGAGATGGCCTGCGCGCTCTAAGATTTCCTTGTTCTCGAAAAGCTCTTCACGTTTTTGGCGGTCGATACGAATCGCTTTGTTGATGCTCTCAAGTAAGGTTTGATCGTTGAACGGTTTTGCGAGAAAATCAATTGCACCGGCCTTCATAACACGTACTGCCAACGGAATATCGCCATGCCCACTAATAAAAATGATGGGAATATTGATATTTTGATTGTTTAATTTATCCTGTAACTCAGGCCCGCTAATTTCGGGCATGCGCACGTCGAGAATTAAACAGCCAGATTGTTCAGCATCATAACTTTCTAAAAATGACTTGGCGTTTGAGAAGGTTTTGGTTTTAAACCCTACGGATTCAACCATCCACGAAAGCGACTCTGTCATTGCTTGGTCATCATCTACAATGTAAACAACTGCATCTTCATTCATTATTTATCTCCGTTTTTTGTCAGTAACAGGCAGGGTGAAACAAACACCACCGTCCGCTTTTCCTTTAGATGTTAAAATAGAAAATTTGCCACCATGGGCTTCAATGATTGACCGGCTAATTGGTAGCCCCATTCCCGTTCCTTTTGGTTTTGTTGTAAAAAATGCTTGAAAAATTTTATCGGCAACTTCGTCAGTGAAGCCTGGCCCCGTATCTTGAAAAATATAGGTGATTTTCTTTCCGTCATCGGTTAGGGCCGTTTTAATCGTTATTTTACGTTTATCTTTTGGTGTTTCAACCATTGCCTCAATGGCGTTATGGACAAGATTTAATATTACTTGCTGGATTTGAATTTTATCAACATTAATGAGGGGTAGGTTTTTTCCAAGCTTATATTTGATGCTGACATCGGCCTTGGTAATTTCATCTTTAATGAGGTTGATTGATTCTCGTATGAGTCGACCGCTTTTTTCAGGCGAAATATAGAGCTTGCCCTTGGCGAAAAAGTTTTTGAGTCGATGAATAACTTCACCAGCGCGCTTGGCCTGGACAGAGGCCTTTTCCATCACTTCAATTAACTTTTTGTTTTTCTCCGACCCGTCATTTTCAAGGTGTCTTATGCAGCCTTGGGTGTAATTCACAACTGCAGATAAAGGCTGGTTGATTTCATGAGCCATCCCAGACGCCATTTCTTCCATTGTATTTAGGCGAAAAACTTGCGCTAATTTTTGCGAACGGTGCCGTGATTTTTCATCAGCAATTCGGGCGGTAANNNNCGACCTCATTTGAATTAGGGTCGCGAATGTAGCGAGCCGTTGTCTCGAACCAAATGTAATTGCCGTCTTTTTTACACACACGG
This sequence comes from Legionellales bacterium UBA7366, assembly GCA_002469885.1. Classification (GTDB taxonomy): domain Bacteria; phylum Pseudomonadota; class Gammaproteobacteria; order UBA7366; family UBA7366; genus UBA7366. The sequence goes on from DKOI01000110.1 coordinate 6,864, forward strand.
TAAGTGAGGGTGGTGCGATCGTTTTCATCCGGCTCCAAGCCGTTGGTGTCTTTTAGTTTGTTCAGATCGCCTACGTGAATGAAGTCGGTACTGTTTTTACCGATTATCTCTTTGGGGGTGTATCCAAGTAGCGAATAACAGGAAGGGGATACGTAGATAAATTTTTTGTCAGGCGTTTGTTGTGAAATAATGTCACTGGAGTTCTCTGCCAGTAATCGAAAGCGTTGCTCGTTATCACGTAACACCTTGTCAATATGGTCACGTTCATTAATGTTGTGCTCAAGCAGTGAGTTTGCAACATGCAGCATGCTGGTCTGTTCTTTGGATTTATGCTTTAGTTCATCGAACTGCTTTTTAAGGTCTTGCACTTTGAACTGCAGTGCTGAGGTGTCATGCAGTATCAATAGGATTTGCCTCTCATCGGCAAGATAGGTGAGCTGCATGTGGCAATAGAGTGGCTTGCCATTTTTATGCTGACAAAGTACTGTGGCTTGCCAAGGTTTATTTTGTTGGGGGGGTACGAAGAGCTCAGCATCGGCTTTGGGGTCTTGTAGCCATGGATGTGTTTTGGTATTTAATATTTCTGATTTTCGAAAGCCGAGTAAGCGTTGGCACGCGGGGTTCCAATCGATAACGCGCGATTTGTGATCCAATCGCATTGCGGCGGTTGGTAATGCTGCCAGTGGCGCTATAGGTGTTAGTTTAGTGTCTAACATGACAATCCTTGTCCATTTACTCTACAAACTTATGTTTTCTACTCTAGCATGTTTGATAAGAATTAGCAGTACCGTTTACAATGGGTGCTCTTAACAAATATCAAAGGGATACAAGCATGCATGTGCACATTTTAGGAATCTGCGGCACTTTTATGGCAGGCCTTGCAGTGATTGCTAGAGAAAAAGGGTTTCACGTGACGGGCTCTGATCAATCGGTCTATCCACCGATGAGCACATTGTTAGAAGCGCAGGGCATCGAGGTCACGCAAGGATACGAGCCATTGACGACTATGCCCGATTGTTTTGTGATCGGAAATGCAATGACGCGCGGCAAACCGGTCGTTGAGCAGGTTTTAAACGGCTATGTTCCTTATTATTCAGGCCCTGCATTTTTGGCTGAACACATCTTGCAAGATCGCTGGGTAATTGGTGTTGCTGGTACGCATGGCAAAACGACGACCAGTAGTATGGTAGCTTGGATTCTTGAGTCCGCCAATTTATCGCCGGGTTTTTTAATTGGCGGTGCACCGCAAAATTTTGATGTTTCAGCTCGCCTGGGTAAGGCGCCTTTTTTTGTGATTGAAGCTGATGAGTACGATAGCGCATTTTTCGATAAGCGATCTAAATTCGTTCATTATCGCCCTAGAACATTGATCTTAAATAATTGCGAATTTGATCACGCCGATATCTTTGACGATTTAGGCGCCATTAAAAAACAATTCCATCACTTGTTGCGTACTGTTCCTGGAGAGGGGCTAGTGATTGCTAATGGCGAGAGTGAGACATTAGATGAGATTATCGCAATGGGCTGTTGGACGCCGGTAACGCAGTTTCTAGGCAAGGGCGAATGGCGGGCTGATCCATTGTCTGCCGATTGTAGTGCGTTTTCGATTCAGCATCATAGTAAGAAGGTGGGAGAGGTGCATTGGGGGTTGCTGGGTCGTCATAACATGCATAATGCCTTGGCCGCGATTATTGCCGCACGGCACGCTGGGGTGACGATCGAGACAGCCTGCGAAGCGTTGAATACCTTCTTAAGTGTGAAGCGTCGATTGGAGGTATTGGGTTCGCCGCGGGGTGTGACGGTTTATGATGATTTTGCGCATCACCCCAGTGCGATCGAAAGCACCTTAGAGGGTTTGCGAAATAAGGTTGGGCCGGGTGCTCGTGTCCTAGGTGTGCTGGATTGCGCTTCGTACACAATGTGTTCGGGTGTTCATAATCAGCGATTAGGGGAGGCGTGCAAGGAAGCCGATGTCTTGTATTGTAAAAAATCGCGCACCTCAGGCTGGGATCCTAAAATGGCATTAACAGAAAAAACGCATCGTCATTATGACGATATACATGGTATAATAACTGATATATGCCAAGAAGCGGCGGCAGGTGATCATATTGTTATTATGAGTAATGCTGGCTTCGAAGGATTTCACACAAAGCTGTTGCAGGCCTTACAAGGAGAAAATAATGGTGGAGCATAGTGCCCCTACTTTCACAGCCCAAGCGGCTATCATTGGCGGCGTGTCTTACGTTGTTCTAGCGATCATTATTGCTACCCCTTTTATCTTTTAAGGAAAAAAATGGAAGCACAATCAATCACATCACTAAAAAGTTATTTTCTAATCGCAATGCCAGGGTTAGATGATCCTTATTTTATGAACTCCGTGGTTTATATCCATGAGCACGGTGAGAAAGGGGCGACAGGGTTTATTGTGAATAAGCCAACCAACGTCACCATCTCCGATGTCTTGGAGAAGATCGAGTTAAAAGGTGAAAATGCGGATCTTGAAGGCCGTCCTACATTGCTAGGTGGTCCGGTTGCTCAAGAGCAGGTTTTTCTTATTGTTCACGATAAAGACAGCCTGTCACCTGAGGCAATTGAGTTAACCTATTCACAAGAAGCGTTAGCTGAAGTTGTGACAACCAAAAGTAATCAAGAAGCTATTTTCTTTTTAGGCTATGCCAGCTGGGAGCCGGGCCAATTAGAAAAAGAAATTGCTGAAAACGGTTGGTTGATTGTGCCTTATAACCATGAGGTATTGTTCACGCTGCCATTCATGAGTCGTTACGATGCAGCTGCCGCCTTGATTGGCGTTGATGTGCAGCGCTTATCCGGTGATACCGGGCATGCATAGCCATGTTAACGTTGGTGACGCCACGAAAAAAGCGATTCCAGTTGATTGGGAAGCTAAGCGTCACCTTGATGGCCCAACACCAGGTTATGATATAACGGATGAATTTTGTCCCTATATTCATAAGGGTAAGCACACTGATTTTAGTGTTAAAAATTACCCCCTAAAGGGGCGAGATATTTTTCTTTACTGACGTTTCTCAATTTCAACAAAAAAAACGCTTGTTAACGTTGATGTTGATGTCAGTTATGCAATCGATCCTGAGGTTAAGCCTAGGCCTCATAAAAAAAGCCACCGTCTTGTGCGAGCATTATTGAGAGAATAGCCTCTGCTCCATTGTGCTATAAATCTATAATGCATTTTAACCTGTCGATCATGTTCATTGATTTTGGTTTGCTGAAAGTGAATCTTGATATCCCCAAGGGCATTCATCGCGTGACTTTTGATCCGGTGAAAGCCATGGATCTTAGACCGTTGCATTTGTTCGGCTATACCTATGCACAAGATCTGCGAATAAAGGCAGCAAAAAAAAATAAGAGCTGGGGGCGGGGGTTATCTGATAATGAGGCTGGTCGTGAAAGAGCGGCTTATTACCAGCAGAACGGTGGATTCTTTTACTTAAAGTCTTATGTAGAAGAAAAGGCTGAGCGTACTACGTGTTGTGTGGTGTGTTGATTTAAACCCCGCAGGCGTTCACTTCGTTCTCTTGTGCGGGCTACAACAAACCTGATCGTTCACAGCACCTCTCACACGTTGTTCTCTTGTACGGGCTACAACAAACCTGATCGTCCACAGCACTTCTCATCCAATGTAGCCTGCACAAGCAGCGCGTCAGCGTTGCGCCTGCAGGAACTGCGCGAAGCGCCACAACAAATGTGTTGATTTTAGCCCTGCAAGCTCATTGATCTTCAGCGTGCGTCTCCCCGGAAATGCGTAGCATTATCCGGGGTTCAGTTTAATTAATCGCGTGCAGCGCATCCTTTTAAACGCTGCGTCAGTGAGAATAGCTTTTCAGGCGATGACATAGCATCAAGCTTTGTGTTCACGGCTGCGTGAAGTTCACGGTGATGAGCGCATTGGTGCTCGTGAGATTTTTCATCACCCATTTCCAATAATTGTTCACGCCATTCAATTTCGTGACGAAGTATGTGCTTGCTGATTGTGCCTCGTCCTTTGAGCTTGAGCAGTGCAGCGGCTTGTTTTTCAGGGTCGCTAATTTGCATCGCTTTCTGGATCTTATGTTTTTGCACAGCGGTGACTTTCAATGGAATGTCTTTGATTCGTTTCCATGTGCTATTGCTGCGTTGTTTTGATCGGGTTAACCTTGCTTCAAGATGACTGGTAAGATTGTCGCGATCTTTCTCAATGCCGTTTAACTGGCTGGTGAGCCTTTCTTTTCCACGGGTTTCTATCTTGCCTGTTAAAGTATGTTGTGTGTCGATATGCTGACGAGCGCTTATGTCAGCTTGTGAAGCGGGAATGTGTTTTAGATCGGGTTGTTGCGCTTTAGATTTTATCCTTAATGCAGTGACTGTGATTCCAGCTTCAAGAATTCGCATGAGTTCGCCGCTGTTGGTAGCGTCTTTCGTGTGCTTTTGCAGTAATTCAAGAGACTTCATCGCGGCAGGTTTTCTTTTTTCATCTACAACAGCTTTGAGCCCCTTTAGAATGTGGATAATTACATTTTTTTGAAGCGTAAGGTTGTCAATAAGCGTGTCTGTCGCAGATTGCATTTTAGCTTTATATTTTTTAACGGCTGCGCGTTCATGTTTGTATGCAAGGAAAGAGTGCGTTGCTAAAACAAGCGCAAGGAGTCCTACCCCGACACCGGTGGGCGCGGCTGTTGCTACTATGATAGGTTTGATTGAATAGCTAGCGCCAGCAAGTGCGCCTTGTGTGATGACGCTGCTATCCGTCTTTTGCCAAAGTTTGTGTGATTGAACTGCTGCATCTAATGCGCGGACTGATTTATCACTGCGTTGGACTGCATTTTTGAGTTGTGTTGTGTCTCGTTTGATTTCGAGCTTAGCAATTGATGAGTGCGTGTTTTTCGGATCGATTAAGCGGGTGAGCTTTCTCAAGTCCGCGTTTTGATGTTTTACAGATGCATGCAGTGTGTGGGGTTTGTGGTGATGTGGGGTCAGTTGGTGTTCTGCAATAATAGCGGCTTGAAATCCGTATACGGCTTTATGAAGTGCAACCTCAGCAGCATGATTGTGTGCTATTGCAGCGGCAATGACGCCTACTTCTGCAGCGAGTAAACCTGGTAATAACATGAGTGGTCCCCCGACAAACGATTATATATACAGAAGGGACTTTACTTCAGCATGTTGAAAAAGGCAACAACAAAGAGTGTCATTTGACGGGGATTGTGGTTCGAATTAATAGGTTAACCGCGAGTAGGGCCAGGCAGACGATGACGGTGTATATCGTCATAGGTAAATAGGTTTGAAACAGAATATTTGCCGTGATTGGCGCCATGATCGCGGCAATGATGCAGCGGATGCCAGACATGAGGCTTGGGAGTATGCCAATGTGGCTTGGTAGACGGTATGCTAGCGCTGAATTGCTTAACGGAACGATGAGTCCTGTGGCAAATGAGAACGCGGTGATTAATGCGGTGATGGCAATCACGTTAGGCGTGGACGTGATAGCAAATAGGGTTTCAACGCCCATTAAGACCTGTAGCCCTAAAACACACTTGAGTAAAATAGTATCTGGGTCAATGGATTTGATCTTTCTAGATAATATATGTGAACCAATGATGTAGGCTAAAATAGGGGGGGCAGATAGCCAGGCAACTTGCTCGACCGGAATATTGAATTGCATATAATACCAGTACGGCAGCGCGGTGTAATAAGAGATCATGAATCCTGCCGTGAGCGCATACAGTAACGTGTAATGCCAGAATGCGGGTAATTTGATGAGGCTAGTGACGGCGTTAACAACATAGCGCAATGTGAGATGGCAGATGGGATTTTCATTGGTTTCATGATACCAGTAAAGACTGGCGGCTAAGTAAGCCGTGACCAATAACCACATGAATGCGAACACAAAGCGCCATCCGAAATGAAGATTGATGTAAGCCCCTAAATAATTGGCCAGAAACGGCGCGAGCGTTGTGGCAATAGCGATCCATGCGTAGGTTTTGATAATGTCATTTCGTTCAAACTGATCGGCAAGCGGAGCGCGGGAGAGGCAAGAGGCGCTACCAAAGCAAAAACTCGTAATGAAGATGCCGACAGCATAAACGTAGATGGAGTTGGCGCATAATGTCAGGGTGATACCGGTCAGGGAGATAGTCAGGCTGGTGATGAGAATGGGGCGCCGTCCATAGCGATCGGATAAAACGCCCCAAAGCAGTTGTGAGATACCGCAGGCAAACAATGATAAGGCCACTGTCATTTTAACGGTTTGTTGGGAAGTGTGAAAAACGCTGGTTAAAAAAGGCAGCTCAGGAATCGGGAGTGTTAACACTAGCCATGTGAGTAGCGCGAGAGTAATCACAGAGAGTTGGAGTTGTCTTTTTTGTTTCGCTTTAATCATATTTCCTTAAGCGCTTTTTGACGTCTGTTTTCACCACGGTGCGCTTGCGTTTAGGGAGCATGGAGTTTAAGACATTGTCTTTGTCATAAAAATGATGCTTCAAAGCCGCAAGGGCATGTAATGAGACTAGCACGATAAGTGTCCAGGCGACAAGTTCGTGAACTTCATGCCAGAAGTGACCAATGTGTCTATTTAATGTCATCGGGGCGAGGGGGAAGTTAAATAGGCCAAACATGTTAATTGAGTAATGTTTAGCGCTTACCATTAACCAGCCGGTGACGGGTATTGCGAGCAATGTCACATACAAAAGGTTTTTCATGATGTTAGCGAGCATCAGTTCAATTTTTGACATCTTCCCTGGGAGTTTTGGCCGGCGATTCATGAAGGCCCAGGCCAAGCGTGCGGCTGTTAAGAAGAATATGAGCACACCAAAGGCTTTATGAAGTAGGACACAAAGGCTCTTAAGCTCTTTATTTGGAATGTCTCCCATGAAATTTCCGCTTAAGAGCATGAGTACGATTAAAATAAAAATTGACCAGTGGAGCCATTTGCTGACAGAACCATATTCTTGCCATGTGTTTTTTATACTCATTTTTGAATCCTAGTTTTGAATGTGGACGATATGGTAACATAGCGCCAGGATTTAATAAAAATTAAGAGGAGGTCCTGCGTTTTGATTACACCGTCGACTCAGAAAATTGACAAAGCCTGTGCGGATGCAAAAACTGTTTTGCACACTACTTGGCGATTAAAAGAGCTGCTGCAAAAATTCGAATCCACTTGCCTAAATTGTATCGTCATCGCGAAATCAGTAGAGGCCCTTTCAGGTCAATTAGGGTTAGCCACGATTCAGTTGGAAATTGAAATTGATGCGTTAGAGAAAAAAAAAGAACCTGTCCCTAAAAAGTCAACGGAGCAACTGAGACAGCTTAAGAAGTCAAAGGTTGTTTTGTTGGAGATTGCGGCAGCAGCAAGTCAAAGTGCTACACACTTTGAGCATTTGCTCGTGGGCTATAGAGCGCTGCTCAAGCAGAAGCAGCCTGAAGCGTGCCATCATAAATCACAGAAGGATGGGTTGCATAAGCTGATCGAATTGACCCACACTATTTTACACCACAAAGATTTTTATAGTCCTGAAAAGGATGGTGCGCAAGCTACGTTGACACGGTCGTTGTCTAGTTTGAGAATTCACATGAATGCTAAGAGTGATTTTATGACAGCGCTATTGCCGACGATAAAATCATTAGATCAGCAATCGAAAGATACCGTGACTGCTGTTATCAAAGCAGCTTACTTCTCTCACTTTGGGTCTGCTGTTGCCTTTAAGTCGACGCAGATGCCTGGTGTTAATTTTGATCCGGCACCTTATCTTCAATCGGTGTTGGGGGATATCCCTATGTTTTTTACGCGTATTCGTGATTGTGTAAAAGAGATCAAAAATTCTTTGCCGACGCTCAAGAAGGGACTATTAACAGTTGAGGCTTCAACAAAGCTCGGAGCATTACCTAAACACACAAATATTTTGGGTAATTATGCGAATACATTAAGTGCATTTGAATGCCAAGCCGGTTTGAAACTTTATATTGCTGAAAAAGCGGTGAGTGAGCAAAAAAAACAGGAATCACAATTAGTGGCACAACAAAGAGAGGCTGAGGCAGCAGAGAAGGCAAAAGCAGCAACCCTTTTGGAAAAAGAATTTAAAAAAGAGCAGCGACTGAAGCTGTCAGAACAGCAGCTCCTAAGAAGGCAGGCGGAAAAGCGTGCTGCGTGTTTGGAGCTCGAGTTAGCCGCCCAAACAAAGTTGCTTTCTAAGCCTGGCTCTGAGTCATCAGTGAGCTTGTCATCCGGTCCTTTTAGTGAGTCGGATGATCTGTTTTTGCCTGTTGTGACAGCGTCGCCTAAAGCCGAAGCTAAGAAAGAGAGCGCGCCGGTAGAGCTTGTGAAATCGGTTGTTGGTGGGGTTTCTTGGGCTGCGTTATTGGCGTATCAACAATCACCTGCGTTTTGGTCGGCGCCCCCTGTTGATTCTGCTTCTAGACCGTCTGATAGCTTTGATGATCCTGAGCTAGCCCATAATGCGCGATATTTTGATGGTAGGCCTCCTGTTCTTGTGGGGGATTATGCTAATGACGGGGTTAAGGGGAGAGTTAAATCATTAGCTTCGCATTTCGAACATTCTGCGTGGGGTGATGGCGGTACTGGTCTTCGTCGCAGAACCTGATAATATAGTTAGATAAGCTGTTATCTTGCAACCATTTATGGAAAAGGAAGCTATCGTCATGAAGAAAGGTTTACTGGCTATTGCGTTGTGTTGTGTCACTCAGTGTGTGTTGGCGGCAACGGTGACAATTCCGATTTACAAGGTTGCCCCTGAGGGTGATAAAGGCGCAGCGATTGGCTCTGTGATCGCGACTGATACCAACGAAGGTTTATTGTTAATTCCGCATGTTGTTGGTTTGGTGCCTGGGAATTACGGTTTCCACATCCATGAAAATCCGGATTGTACGAACAACGGGCTTGCCGCCGGTGGGCACTTTGATCCTGAAAAGCATAATCAACATTTAGGGCCGTACAGTGATCGTGGTCACGCGGGTGATTTACCCGTGCTTGTTGTTGATAAAACATCGAAGAAGCCGCTTCCAACAGTAGCGCCACAATTAACTGTGAAAGATATTTTGGATCACAGCATCATGATTCATGAGGGTGGCGACAATTATTTTGATATGCCGACAACCTTGGGGGGTGGTGGGCCGCGGATGGCGTGTGGAGTGATTCGTTAATGGATTGCAAGCAGTATTACCGGCCTTCATCGGCTTCACTCTGGGATGAGTTAGAGGGTGATTTTGCCTCTCGCGTCGAATTGCTTGATTTAAGTGATGGTGCGACCATCAAGAGCCGTGGTGCACGATACGGGTTGGTGGGGTTTTGTTGTGATGCGAGCGCGGGGAAGTGCGTTGGCAGTTTAGGTGCAGCTGATGCGCCTGAAGCGATACGTGCAGCCCTTCAGGGCTTGAACTTGCATTCACCTGATGAGCTTACATTTTATGATGTGGGTGATGTTGTTTGCTTGGAAGGGCGCGCGACTGATGCGCAGCATTGTTTAGCCCAGATTGTATCGACTTTACGAAAGCACCAAATAAAACCTTTGGTTTTGGGTGGGGGAACCGTCACGAGTTTTGGGCATTACCAGGGCTTGATGGATGTGAATCCCTGTAGTCATTTAGGTCTTGTGAGCTTCTCATCGTGTTTGTCGCTGCAGTCAGACAGTGAGTCTGGTTCACGCACGGCGTTTTGGCAGATAGCTGAGGCGAGTCGAGCGGCGGGTTTGGATTTCAATTATACGTGTTTAGGCGTTCAGCCATCGGCGAATGCGTCTTCAGAATTTGAGCGTGCGCATGAAGTTGGCGCGCATTATTTAACAGCCGATATCTTTCAGCAAGAGTCTTTTGATGATTTATGTGCATTGTTAGATGATGCCACTAAGGGCAGTGAAACCATTTTCCTGAGCATCAATTTGAATGTCTTTGCCTCTGCGTTTGCGTCGGGCGTTATTCGTCCGCAACCGTTGGGGGTCTCGCCCATGCAGGTTGTGCCGCTAATTCGGCATTTGCTGGAAACGGGGAAGGTCTCGGGTTTTGAGGTGTTGGGGCTTAATCCGCCAAACGATACGCACGGTTTAACGGCCAAGTTAGCAGCAGATTTAATTTATCAAATTTTATAGGCGAGTTTTTAGGCAATAAATCAACGGCTTGCGGCCGTTGTATTCAAATAATTCATCGTTCAATCCGATTAATTCATTTTCCTTATACCACAATATTGGTTATATTGTCGTTTGTGCAATTTAGAGGTTTGATGTGAACAAGAAAATACAAACAATTTCCATGACTGCTTTGGTGCTTTTGATTGTGGGGGCAATTGATAGCGTCAGAAATCTACCTGGCACAGCACTCTTTGGCAGTTCGATGATCTTTTTTATTATCTTCGCGGCGCTTGTATTTTTAGTGCCGTGCGCGTTAGTGTCAGCAGAGCTGTCATCAGCGTGGACCAAAAACGGCGGGGTTTATGGTTGGATTAAAAAAGCATTTGGCAAAGAGTGCGCCTTTATTTCGATTTGGCTGCAGTGGATTAATACCTTAATTTGGTTTCCGACTATTTTATCGTTTATTGCCGGCACTTTAGCCTATTTAATTTCACCGAATCTCGCGCATAACAAAGCCTACCTACTGGGCATTATTTTAAGTTTTTTTTGGGGTAACACCTTGTTGAATCTAAAAGGCGTTCGCGTGTCTGCGTTGTTCGCATCGGTATGTGCGTTTATCGGTATGGTGTTACCGATGGCGCTAATTATTGGCTTAGGTGTTTATTGGGTTATATCAGGTCATGTGTCTCATGTTGAGTTCACCGCTTCTCAGATGTTACCGCATTTTGATAGCAGTGAGGTTTGGGTGTCATTGACGACAATCATGGCGTCATATTTAGGGATTGAGTTAGCAGTTGTGCATGCAAGAGATGTTAAGAATCCACAAAAAACATTTCCAAAGGCGTTGGCAATTTCCGCGATTGTGATTGTTGCAACGATGATGTTGGGTTCGTTGAGCATTGCGATTGTGTTGCCGCATGATGAGATCAGTTTAGTCGCTGGTGTTATGCAGGCTTTTTCTGCATTTTTTGCTAGTTACCATTGGGGTGGTGTCCTGCCTTGGATCACGTTTATGATTGTATTGGGCAGTATTGGCGGCATGGTGAATTGGATTATTTCGCCTGTGAAGGGCTTATTATTTGCAGCGCAAGATGAGCAGCTGCCGGTTGCGTTAACGAAGAAAAACAAAAACGGTGTGCCTGCTAGGTTGTTGCTTCTACAAGCGGTGATTGTGAGTGTTGTAAGCATGGTATTTTTATTGTTGCCTAGCGTGAACAGTTCTTACTGGTTCTTAACTGCGCTTAGCACAGAGCTTTACATGTTGATGTATGTAATATTATTTTTAGCCGCGATCAAGTTGCGGTATAGCGCAAGTGAGCAGCCACGTCCTTTCAAAGTGCCTGGCGGCAATGTTGGCATGTGGCTAACAGGGTTAATCGGTGTTGGCGGTTGTAGTGTGACCTTGATTGTTGGGTTTTTCCCGCCTGAAGGCATTTTTGATAGCGGTGGCGCGTTGTATGATTTAATGTTTGTTGCAGGCTTGGTCGGTATGTGTCTCCCGCCATTTCTATTGCTTTGGTTTGAGAGGTTTAAGTCAATTTCGACACCTGTGCCAACGGGTCCGTAACATAATTCATTGAGTTTATCGGCTCATCTTGGTAGGGCTCTTTTTTAATAAGGAGCTCTAGCGTGCCTAGAAAGAAGAAAAAGAATAAAAGCCGTCATAATAAAAAGAAAATGAGTTCGCCTGGTTTTAAGTATAAAACAGTTCATGATTTTGATATTGAGATGAAGCAATCAGCTTCGGATTTGGCGATGGTTTATCGTTTCTATGGAGAGGTTTCTGATGAGCTTTTTTTAGGGGCTGTGATGGTTTTTAATCTAGGCGGTATTTCATTAGTGCGTGATGCGATGAGAGAGTCCTTTATGGTGGTGGTTGATTATCTATTCTTGAGTAGCCTTTGTAGTATAGGGGGTAGTTCTGTTTTGTTTTTATTAAAGTTACCTTTTTATCAGGAGCTCATTTCTGGTGTTATGAAGACCCTAGAGTTCCGCAATAAGCAAATAATCGAATCTGATGGAAGCGTAGAGCGTTATACTAAGCAAGATCCGATATTGGTGGGCACTTTTTTTAAGGGCGCTTTATGAGTATTTAAATGATAAGCCTGAAGATTTCTTCATTATTTGTTGGCGATATTTATTGATGCAGCATGCATACTTACGCTCTGATCATCCTTTGAGTATTTCTAGGTTCGAAAAGAAAAATGATCGGCAAGCTGACGGTCTTGCCCGGCGAATGCGGGCCTTGGTTTCGCCTAGCTTTGAGCATGCTTATCATAATAAGATTAATGTGTTTTTAGCAATAAAGTCTATCCGTTTGCCGCACGTTTTATTGAATGCAATTAAGCATTAATTATTAGGTCGGTTTGATTAATGTGAATTTGATGCTTTTTTGCATCTCATGGAGAAGTGGCTTGAGGGCCATGAGATCGCACAGACGCTTATTCCGCGTTTTAACAAATTACCACTTGGATTTTTTGATGGTTCACGCCGCCGCTCTGTGCGCGGTGGCGAGCTTGCTTTGAGTGCCCGTGTAGGACAAAACGAAGCTAAGCGCAATGACGACTTTGATTTTCCTTCGCGCTCAGATGAGGGTTCTTCAATGCTGCGTCAATAACGTCTGGCTTTCTTTTGAAGGGAGAAAGTTGGCTTAAACCAATTGATAGCTGTCTTTCGCTTGGTCCCCTTTTTGACTCTACACCTTGGCTGATGTCGGCTTGTATTGCTTGTAATTTCGTGACTTCAGTTGTTTTGCGTCTTCCTTTCCATAGGGTTTCTATTATTCTGCAGCAGGCATACATTTGGAAGCTGCTAGCGCGTTTATCTATATTTACTTTTTTCATGGTAAGAAGGATTTCTTGAAAAAGCATTAAGAGCGCTTGACCCTGTTCTATCATGATTTTCGGTATATCATATTTCTGAAACATTCGTTTTGTGCCATAGCCTGCTATAAAGTATTCAGGGCAGGGTTTGCTAATTTGTTTTTTTAGTGCCAATGTGTTTATTGATCCAAAGAGCATTGCGGCAACTGCGAAGAGGCCGGGCATATCGGAGTTTAGGGCGTATGTTTTGCTCCATACTTCTGGTGCTATGTACGAGTTAGATCCACAGATATGATCAAGGGCGTGTCGTTCTCTTGGGTCTTTGGTTTTTAGGTGTTGTGCGATGCCTGGGTCGATGAGTTGGGCGTCTTCAAAAACCATATACCCATTCACCATGGTATAAAGTAATAAAACGTTCGCAGGTTTAATATCACAGTGAGCGATGCCCTTTGCATGTAATCGGCAAAGTTGTTCTACGATTTGTGCGAAGAATTTAAAACGTAGTGTGAAGGGGATTTGTCTGCATTGCGGTGGCGTGTGAAAACGTTCAACAACTTCGGCAAGGCTGACAGCGTTTTGGAAGTAGGGCATGAAGACGAAGTGGGTGTTTTTAGCGATGCAGGAAAATGCGCCTTCAATCAATAGGGGGGTGTAAAGCGCATCTTTTTCAGCGGCTTTGAACGACTGGGGATTGATTTCTTTGGGCACTTTCACGGCCAGTGGTTCTATATCGGCGAGGCGCCTTATGGACTTTGTGATTGGGTAACCTGGAAGAATGTTGCTAATGCCACCACTGATATTGAGGGGGTGTGCAAAATCAACGGCGAAGTAGCGCGTACTTGATAGTGGTTCGCCTTTGTTTGGGTCAATGCGTACGATAGTGAAGCCACTTGCATCAATACTATTCTTACGTAGTTCGCCGCGCCCTTGGTTGCCTTCTAGTGTTTGAATTTGTGATAAAAACATGCCCCACCCTTTGAATATATATCTAGCGAGTGAAGATACCATAAAATGATCAGACTGTCTTCATATTACACACAAAAAAGTTTGTTTTTTTAGTCATATTGCTATAACCGCTTGATGTTCCTTGGTGGGGTAAGGATTCGTATAAACCCCGGCACTATCTTGGCTTATATTTGTGCTCAACATATTGAATTTGTGAGGATTAATGCCTTGACCTGCATGGGTTAAGTCATTAATATACCCACTCTTTTGAATTCTCTCACAGAGAATCTAAGAGAGTTATCCAACACTCCCCGATAGCTCAGTTGGTAGAGCAAGTGACTGTTAATCACTGGGTCGGCGGTTCGAGCCCGTCTCGGGGAGCCAATGAAATCAACACATTGGCAATAAATACCCACCACCTCAAAATCCCATGTAGAAACTATGTAGAAGAAGTAATTCAAAAAATACGAGTGATTTAGCCAATGAAAAAATTAATTATATTTGATTGTGATGGTGTTTTAGTCGACAGTGAGATTATTGCACAGCGTGTGGGTGTTGAGGTGCTTTCTGAAATTGGTTACTCCATCAGCGTTGAAGAGAGTATTAAAAAATTTACTGGATTAAATGGAGCAGCCGAACGCAAAATTGTTTATGAGGAATCTGGTATTACAGTTTCAGATGATTTTTTTGATCAGGTTCGTCTTCCTAGAACGCTAGATGCGTTTGAGCAAGAGTTGGAACCGTTGATTATGCCTGTTTTGGAGTTTGTTCGGGAGCGTGGATTTGACCGATGTGTTGCTTCTAGTAGTGAGCGACGTCGGGTAAAACGATCACTTAGCTTAACAAATCAAATTCAATTTTTTGAAGAAGTGAACATTTTTACAGCACAGCTTGTCAAGAAACCAAAGCCGGCCCCTGATTTGTTTTTACTAGCCGCTAAGCGGATGGGGTATGCGCCTAAAGATTGCCTTGTTATTGAAGATAGCATCTCTGGCGTTAAGGCGGGATTGGCGGCTAACATGTCCGTCATCGCTTTTCTTGGTGGTACTCATGCTCAGTATGGTTGGTATCAAGAGCGTATGAAGGCGATGAACACGCCCATAGCGTATAATGCAGCTAAATTGCAGAATTTAATTGTAAGTCTGATTAGTGCGGTTGCTTAATTTCTACTGTCAATAGTGCGCAGTCAATGCAGCTAAATAGCTGCATGATTTTTGTCCCGGATGATTCAAATACTGAAAGCTGTCTCCGTCAAACCACAAATTAATCTTACCTTCCCATTCACCGTTGCGCTGTTTCTCACATCCCCAGATGCAGTCAGGCTCGTGAGCTGATTGCTTATTTTTGTTTCGCCAAATTGTAAATACGTTGTCGGCTAGGTCGGTGATCGCACCTGAGCCTTTGATGTCGAGCTTGTTGGGTGCTTTGACTTCGTCGATGCCTTTGCGAGGGTGGGCGACTAAGTGAATGTGGCAATTGTATTTTGTTTTAAAATCACAGAGTTGTTCAACAAAGGCTTTATGTCCATTGTAGTCATCTTCTGCCATGCCGCATTTCATCATGGAGTCGATGATGAATGTGTCGATACCATAACGTTGGTGTGCATATTCGAACACTTCAACTAAGCGTTCTTTCTTAGTATTTCCTGTTACATCAAAGATCCAGAGCTTATCTTGATACCAAGCATGCGCAGCGCGAACTTCAGTTTCTGTCGGCTCTTTTGTAGCGGTTGCTTGACGCGTTAAGCGCATCAGCAGTCGCATAGGTTTAAGCTCAAGACTGGCAATGCAGACACGTTTGTTTTGTGTCATGGTGCTCAAAGCGATTTGGCCTAAGAACTGCGATTTTCCGTGACCGTTTATTCCGGTCCAGATTGAGATGATGTGTCAACACCTTTCCGGACACAATTTTATTAACAATTAAAGGCGCCTTCAAACTCCTCTGGCGACAAGTAATCATTTGCGGAATGCGTTCTTATCCGATTGTAAAAAACCTCAAGGTATTCAAAAATGGCTTGCCTTGCTTCTTCCTGTGTTTTAAATTTAGTGTGATGCACAAGTTCGGTTTTTAGCGTATGAAAAAAACTTTCGGCTACGGCATTATCCCAACAATTGCCTTTTCGACTCATACTTTGCTGGATCGCGTGATCCTTAAGAATCTGACGATGGCTATCGGAAGCATATTGACTACCACGATCTGTATGAGACACCAACCCCGCTGCAGGCTTGCGTTTCCAAATAGCCATTAGCAATGCATCGTTTACAAGCTCTGCCCGCATGTTTTTATCCATAGCCCAACCAACAACCTTTCGTGAAAACAAATCGATGACAACGGCCAAGTATAACCAACCAGATTGAGTGTGAATGTAAGTAATGTCACCAACGTAAAATCTATCTGGCGCAACATCAAATTGACGCTGCAATAAATTATCAGCGATGGGCAGCTTGTGCTTTGAATCGGTGGCAAGTCTGAATTTGCGTTTAGTCTTGCATGAAAGGCCCATTAAGCGCATCAGCTTACCAATTCTACGTCGACTCACTGCTTTCCCTTCTTTTAATAACTCACGCCTAATGCGGCGAGTACCGTAAGTCTGGCGACTTATTTCAGAGATTACGCGTATGCCTTCACAGAGCAGACCATCTTCTTTAGCGCGTGCTGAAGGTTGTGAGTTGCACCAAGCATAATAACAGCTGCGCGTTACACCCAAGCAGTCACACATCATATTAATTTTAAATTCATCTTGGTTCATTTTGATCCAGGCGTACTTTGCTACATTTCGCTTGCAAAGTACGCCGCTGCCTTTTTTAAAATTTCTCGTTCTTGCTTAAGGCGAGCGTTTTCACGGCGTAGTTCCTGATTTTCTTGTTCGAGAGGCGTTTTTTCGCGAGAGGGTTTTTGACGGCGGTCAGGGTGATATTTTGATACCCAATTATACAGTGACGTTTCTTTTATACCCAGATCACTGGTTGTTTTGCAAATTGGCTGATCAGATTCGACTGCCAGTTTAGCAGATGATTGTTTAAACTCTAGGGTATAGTTTTTTTCTTTTTGTTTGGACATTTCTGTTCTCCGGTTTGTCATAGTTTACTTTACATGTCCGGATTAGTGTAGCCCCATCAGCGAAGACTGGCATCTAGTTTGATACAATATTCATAACAACACCAATAAGTAGCTGTGAATAATGTATAGTCCAACAACACCGTCGGCTAGGTGGTTTTCTGTGTTTGCTTCATGCCAGTCTTCGCTGGCATGAGGCAGTCCTCACGAGAGTTGGTTTATAAGATATCCAGTAACGCCTTGCCATAGCGGTATAATATCTTGGGCTACATTCTAGGGTTTGGCCAGCTTAAACCAGTAGAGCTTGATCTACAGCTTGAACTTGAGCTTGAGCTTGAACAAGAGCTTGATCTAGAAGGTTCGTTTTGGCCCTGCACCGATGTCGCCATGATCTGTTGCTCTGATTGTTGCTGTATGATAAGCCTATGATACGGTTCTAAATGCTGTTCGACACGAGGATTAGGTTGTGAGCCCGGTTTTAGGGTTCTTTTATTGTGAGGCTGCTGATAGTGGCTATAAGGTGGCTCAAGCTGGGTCTTAGTGAGGTCTAGAGGTGTAAGTCCTGGCGATGCAGTCAGTGGCATGCTGGGTGTTGCGTTAGGGCGTTGAAAAAATAAAGTCTGTTGCGAGGCTTCGGCGCGCAGGCGTTTTAGTGGCGGCTCTTGTGCCTCCCTTTTTGAGAGTTTTTTTGATTCTGAAGCTTCTTGGTTGGAGGTCTCTGTGCTTTGATCCAATATGAGTGGTTGATATTCTGTTTGTTCAGTGTTTATCAATAAGGGGGGTGAGTTTTTGATGCTGGACTCTGGGTTAGGGCCCAATGGATCAAAGCAGCTAAATAGATAGTGGCTTTGATGAGGTGTGCTAACGCCTGTCATCACGTCAGCTGGCGCACTGTCTTTGATTGCCTGCAGCACTTCTTTATCTTGAGCTATCGCAGCTTTTCGCGCATCCAGTATTCTTGTTGCTATCTGGGTCGGGGTCGGGGTGGTTGCCAGCTTTGCGTACTTAAAAGTGAGTTGATCATGGTAATCTTGAGCAGAAACTTTCGTAGTTCCAATAATTCTTTCTTTGATTTTTTCATGCTGTTCGAGTAGGTTTCCATGCGCAAGCTGAAGTATTTTATACTGTTCTTGAATGGCTTTAAGGTTTTTAGTCGCGCTTGATGCAGTCGTTTGTGCGCTTCTGAGTTCACCCTGTATTTTTTGAAAAGATTTTTTCTTGGCGACATTATCCTTTCGGTGAGACTTTATTAATGCTTTATGATTTCTGCTTAATTTTTCATGTTTCCCTAACAGGGCGTCGTGGCTGGAGTGCAAGATGTGGTAACGTTGTTCTGAGCTTTTTTTTGCTGCTACTGCGTCGGTTAACTGCATTTTTTGTTCGTCAAATTGTTTTTTCAGCTCCCGATGAAGTTTCTGCATTTTATGGAAATCATCAAGCTGTTTGTCAATGTTAGTCCGCATTGCGCGCATGCGATTTTTCATTGCTTGAATGATTTCATTCTCTGTGTGTTGATGTTGTTGTCTGTAGTTATTTACGTCAGCTACCGCTTCGTTTACATCTGCCCAATATTCTACTGATATGTCTGCAGGGGCAAGGGTTTGAGGCGCTGTCAGTTTGGTTGACACGTGTTGATAAAATTCGAGATCCCCCACGTTTGTGTAATCTTGACTCAGGTTGTCAGGCGTTAACGCGCCAACTATCCCGTTCAGTGTGGCGGCTAACGATATGTTTTGTGGCATTGGATCGATTCTATTATGCAGCATTATGTTCACTCTTTTTTTGTTGTATTTGATGAAGTATACCAAGCCAACCTTAAGGAAATCTTAAGGGTTCGATACTTTATCGGGCTTAGGTGTAAAAAGACTGAGTGCTCCTGCTGCCAGTGGGGTGGGCTTTATTGGGTGAATAAAGAGCTGTCTCTTCCTTTGTGGGGGTGTTGTTGAGGAGTATGTTTTTTGCTTGCCTCCTCGCAAAGACAACCTAGCCGTCATTTCGAGCCGAACGACGTGAGGTGCGGCAATCTGACGATTGTCACAGGCTGCTCAAGAAAAAAAAGCTGGATAGATTGAGTAGATTGCCGCGTCGGCTTTTGCCTCCTCGAAAAGACGAGAACAAAACCTTCCTCTGGAGAGGCGAAAATACTTATTTATTCAACAGCGCCGCGGGGTGGGAGAAGGGTTTTCTTTTTTACCCGCTCCCAAGGGCTGTGTGGTGCCAAAAGTATGTTAAAAAGAGCGTTTTGCAGGCAATGGGGGTGGGGTGCCGTCTGCGGGTTGAGCTGGCGTATCCGTTTTTGAGGTTGTGCTCGCTTGGTAAAGGGATGCAGGTGTTGGGTATAGTGACACAGTCGGAGCTTTCTGTTCAGTGTGTGTTGATCGGTTGGGTTGGTGAAATGTTACCTGTATTTTGTCGTCCCTAGGTGTTGTGGGTGTGTGAAGCGGTGAGTGTTGTCTTGGTGCCATGAGCGACAGGCTTGCCAGCGCACCGACTGATTTTTTGCATTGCAAATATGTTGCAATATCAAGGGTCACTTTGATTCCTATTGCAATGAACACACAGGTTTGCGCGGTTTCGGAATCTTGAGCAGAGAGAAGGGCTGCCCCGGCTATCACGAGTAAGAGGGTTCCGCAGGTATTAGTCTTAGCTCATTTTCCAACGCTCTCTTTATGCTCAGCTTGTTTTATGATGGTGGCGTGCACTGTTTTATAGTGCGGATCATTCGTGCTTTCGATGGGGAGCGAATAAGCTTCAAGCCGATGAGAGAGGGTGGCGTCGTGGTTTTGGGCGACCTCTTTAAGCACGACTTGCACGACATTGACGACTTTGTTTGAAAGCGTTCTTTCGTTAACAGTAAAAGGAGTGTCAATATGACCAAGAAAATCACGAAAATAAAAAAACCTGACGAGGTAAGCGATGAGCGCTTAGCTGAAATTATTGCTGAAATCAATATCGATCCGATGATTAGTGCCGGTAGTGTTGTTAAGGCATATTCTTCAGGTATGGGTGATGTAACCGTGCCGGGTTTATCGAAGTTGCTACAAAAAAAAGCAAAGGGTATCACGCAAGAAAACAAGTTAGCGTCGTGTGAAGAAATGTTGATTGGGCAAGCGCAAGCGTTACAATCCATTTTTAGCACACTATCCAAGTCAGCGATCAAGCAAGAGCGTATGAAGCATTTCGAAACGTATCTACGCTTTGCTTTAAAGGCTCAAAGCCAGTGTCGTGCGACAATAGAGACACTTGCAAACATTAAAAACCCGCCGGTAGTGTATGCCAAGCAAGCTAACATCTCGCAAGGGCATCAACAGATTAATAATACTGTAACGCACGCGGGAAAAAATAAAACACATCAAAACGAAGTATTGGAGAAGCAGAATGAGCAACGGTTGGAGCAAGGCGCGTCGAGCGCGGCAATCACAATTAATCCAAGCCTGGAAACCGTGGAAAAAGTCGAGCGGCCCCAAAACCGAAGAGGGCAAAAAGATTGCGTCACGTAATGCCTATAAAGAAGGCGGCAAAAGCAAGCTGCTTCGTGAGCAGCTGCGAGATTTGAAGCAATTGTTAAAAGAGCAAGACGATTATCTTAATACCTTGTAAGGATGGGGCTCTCATCAAGTATATTGGTTTTTTGTTGGGTTATTTAGAATGAATTGGTTGAAAGTGTTTGAAATTGACGTTTGCGAGTTGTTGGTTTTTCCATGCATTTTTTGCATCATTGTTGCTCAACCTTGCTCAGGAGATCCCGCTATTTTTTTAAGCTCCTCATCGCTTAAGTGAGATAGTTTATACTTTGTGATGCACTGCCTTAATGAGTCGTCATGCATGTTGATAAAATTGTCCATTATGGCCGAATAGATTAGGCCTGAGGCATTGTAATGTAATTCTTCAGGGTGATCCTTAAGCGTTTTTATTACGACTTTTTGCATTTGGTTTGGAGTTACGCCTTGATTTTGCTTCCAGACACATATTAATGTTTCGTCACCAAACTCAAGCGTCATTTGTTCCCAGATTTGGTCTATCGATCCTTGAATATATATCTTACAGGAATATATCAAAACTTTATCAGAGCTTTCACAGGTCGATAAAAGTAAGTTTCCTGATACAGCTGGTGGAAATCTGTCGTTCTCAGCAAATGCGTTGGATTGAAAAAAGATAATGAGAGTTACAAAAAATGAAAGATATAATTTTCTAAATAAGCTGCTTTCATACTTTGTCATGGTGTTGGGTCCTTTTTGAATTGATTCAGATGTTACAGGTAGAGTTGCTCTGTATCAATTCAAAGTTTATGCCTTGTTTGTGGGGCGCTCACGGGGCACTAGATCGCAAATAATTACAATCAATCACGTCTCACCACAATACCAGTTAGGCTTTAACTGATTGTTTTAATGAACGTTTATGATTGTGGTTAGTTGTCGCTTTTTATAATCTCAGGACTGTTAATCACTGGGTCGGCGGTTCGAGCCCGTCTCGATAAGCAATCGAACGGCGTTTCGCTTAAACTCCTCGCTAAAGACTTTTTTTAACACAGTTTTTCTCCTCAAAGTTTCAGGCATACTGACCCCTTTTAAGAGTGTGTGTCAAATTGGGGTAGGTTCAGGGTGACCCCGTTGTATCGTTTAAAAATACCAATCAAAACCAACTCCAACACAGTAGGCAATAAGTGCAAAAAGCCCGCCAATGAGTAGCATTTCAATTCCGCCCCAAAACCAATGTTTGTCTTTTATCAATATTCGTAAAGAGTCTGTGAGAAACAGTATGATGCCTGTTAGGACGCAGCTAAATAAAAGCTGATGGGCGCCTAAACTAGGAAGTAGAAAGCTAATGAGCGGAAATAGCCCAAAAAGAAAGAAAGCAGAAAAGGTGACTAGTGCGTGATAGAGTGGTTCGAGATGCCCTCTGTTTGACAATAAGCAGTTAAAAGACACCAGGCTTGATTTTCGAAAATATAAGCTTACGCAATTAACGGGAGAATTTAAGCTGAAAGAGTTGCCAAATGAGGTAATAACGCATATTGGCACCTTCGCGTTCGACATGACAGTTGACAGCGATACAGCAAAGCTCATTAAGCTCGCAGGTTTTTCAAGATTTTTTTGTTTAGAATTTACAGCCCCAATTTTTTGGAGGCATTATTTTAAACCTGAAAAAATACCCCTCTTAAATAAGTTGTTTGATAAAGAAGAAGTAAATTCATATGAGTTCAATTTTATGACGCTATTATTTTCCACCCCTTCGCTACGGCAAGGGCGATATCTTTGGCACAATGCAGTTGGCAGAAAATATCTTGATAGCTTATTCCATCATGTGCTTTTGAAGGAAAGCCTAGCGTTGTGCAAGCCGTATATTAAGCGTGGTGAAACCACTGTTCAGAAAACGCTGAGCATATTTTCTTGCGGTCGGAGCAATTTACAGGAAAAAAAAATCACTGCTCTTTATGAGGCTAAAAAAATCAATTTTGATCCGATGGTGGAGCTAAAATATTCACAAGCATGCAGGCTGAAAAATGAACATGTTTCAAAATATATTTATGCAAACAAGTTATCCGTTACCGAGGCAATGATGTTAACCGATGCAGAGCTTGCTCGCTTGGAGAATCCCGGAATACAAGAATGGATTGATTCTGGTGAAGCTGAGTTGCAAGAAGCAAATCAGCCTGCTGGTGTGATCGGGATGCGGCTGTAGCTTGCATTTGTTATGCCAGTGGGCACTGGCATCCAAGCTAATAAATCAATATGCCTTAAACCTTGGCTTTGAATCGCCTTCTATCCCTTCCTTGTCGGAGGTGGGGCTAGACCTTGATTCTCATCAATGCGCTCTTGCACAGTAAATTCAAAACGTTCATCGCCATTTTTTCCGTAATAATCATTTCATTTCTGTGTTTATCTTGAGTTTTTTCGCCAACTAAATCTGATAACATTTTTTGAGCCCAGTCTTCATCGAGCCCGTCAGCTTCATTTAGTAGTTTTTTTAAGTTATCGCTAAGTGCAAATTTTCCCTGCGGTACTTCCAGTTTAAAAATACTGCTCTTGCGAAGAAGTGATGCGGACGGTTTTGCTTTCTCTTCCTGAACTTTATCTAGTTCTTTAACAAATGTTGCCCCAACCTCAGCGTTGCTTTTGAGTCTTGTTTGTTCAGCCCCCAGTTTTTCATACGCTTCTCGAATTCCTTCATTTTGCCAGCTTTCTTTATTCGGCATTGCTAATTCAAAAGCTTTCACCGCCTTGTTAATTTTATCCAGTCGAGCGACATTGTCTACGCTGGCAAACCAACTAGCTTTCGACTGTGATTTCTTAATGGCTTTATTTGCTGCAGCGATGATATCCAAGAGACGTTTGTCTGATGGGTTCCCTTCGGCCAGATTATTTGATTTAGCATTCAATAGTTTGGCGGCAGCATTATTCGTTTCTTTGACAGAATTAATTTTATTAGAAATTGCTTGAAGTTCTTTTGCTAAGCCAGCACTCTGTTCTTTGTCTAAGCTTTGAAGATTCCCCTCAAGCTTCCCAAGTCTTTCACTACTAAAGTCTATTTGCGCAGTTAATTCGTTGATGTCAGCTTTAGATAGATCTTGTTTATTTTTTGCTGTTAAAGCATTGATTCGCATTATTTCAATTGCTTGAGCAAAATCACGAATTTGTTGCTGTAACTTTTCAAAATTGTCTTTTTCATCGCCTGGCATATCTGCCTCCCGTATCTTTTTGATTATTTTGATTAACTGTATAGTGATAACTATTTTAAAATATAGGTCAAAAATTCATATAATTTAAACCAGATGGGTGTTTCTTTGTAAGCCAAGTAGAAATAAGAAGTTATAGGGTGTGGATTGGTAGTCAGTGCTGGGTCGTAGATATATTTATCTTCAACTTGCCCCTTTTTCTTTATCGGAAATGTTATATACTCTCAACATAATATAATGTAATAAAAACAAGGAGTGTTCTGTTTGTTAAAAGGTATAAATGATGTTTCCTCAGGCGATTTTTCAATCGAAAGAAAGGCGGCAATAAAGCATACTATTGAGCGACATTTGGGTCAAAGAGCCGGTGAAATTAAGATGCGTAAGCAGGCTATTCTTGCGGCAAAGACACATGACGCAAAACAATTGCGCGCCGCACTTGATGAGGGTATTTCCATAAATACAAAAGAAAAAGATGGGTATACATTATTTCAATTATTCATGCGTTTTCCTTGCGTGTTCAGGCATAAAGGTTGTTGTGATGATAGTGAAATGTGGCGTTTGTTTTTGTCATTCAATGCCAATCTTCAAGGCTCGGTCGATCGAGAGCTTGAGAGTTTTGATGATTCGTATCAGTATGATATTAACGCCATAGTATTAAAATCCATGTCCGCTATTCACTGGGCTTATCTGATTTGTGGCGCGAAGAGCGAGGAGTTTAACCATCTCATTGATGCAAAGGAAACAGATCTTAACGCACGCTGTGATCAAACTGCTGAGCAAGAGATGTTGTTTTTTACTGAAAGCTCGCTTGGGGGTGCGTTGTGGTCCCGTCAACATACAACTGCTTATGCATTGGAGGAGGCATCGGTTTTGCATTTCGCTATTGCAAATGTTGATCTCGATACTGTCCGCCGGCTATTGGCAAAAAACACTGTCAATATTCAACAGCCGTTAATGTTGGTTCAAAATAAACATTTGGTAAATGAAGATACGTGTTGTGATGATTATCAAGTTGATGATTACGTCTATGAGCATTATTTTTCAAAACGCATGGCTCATATTTTTCCTGATAATAGAATGACTTTAGATGAGAGTGTTGCTGATTCATTGGGCGTAGAAGTGTGGGAACTTTTAGATGACTCGTCAGATTCTGATGAGAGTATTGTTTTGACTGAGGAAGAGCCAGCTACGTCCCATAGATTTTTGCATTTAAAAACACAAGACAAAGTATCCCTTTATGTTGCACGTTCCTTCCCAGGCGTACTTGCGCTAAGGCGTCGTAATGTTACAGCGTTACACATTGCTGCAATGACGATGAAAGCTGATATCAGCAGGGCTCTTTTATCTGCAGGTGCTTTGTGTGATGCTAAAGATAATTTTGATTTATCTCCGGCTGAATACTATCAAGACCAACTTTTACGAAATAAGGAGGCTTCTAGAAGAGCGGTTCAAAACTATGAGTGGCTAGTTGAAGAAGAGGCTCGCTCAGGAAAGCCGTTGCCGCCTAGTATTGTATCGATCAGTGAGGTGATGAATGGTCTTGGATCTAAGATGCCTGAAGCTAAGGCGCGCATTACATCTGATAGAAAAAGCATCTCGACTTACGCTTTTGAGCATACTTTGGAATCCAATGTCAGTGCTGCGCCATTAACAGCGGCTCAGCATCTCAATATATGTAATCTCTTTGGAGTAACCGACAGAGTTACACGAGATCTTATCAGAGAAACCCAGCGACAGTTGTTAGTGGGTGAGGCTGGTATGATGTTCACGTTGGCATACTTATTAAAATATTTTCCAGGCAATGTTAATGTTGGGCTTTCGTTAATAGCGACTGAATATCTGCCGTATCATGTGTTAAGGGAGCAGGAGGGAGATTCATTATTGTTGCGGTTAAAGTTCCTGCGTTTTTTTGGCGTACGTGTTTTCTTCGGCGTTGATGCAACAAAGCTAGCAATTTATCGTAGTTTAGGTATGTTTACACAGCCACATCTTTTGCGATTCAACTGTCCTCATGACAGGGGTGATATTCACAAACAAACATTACCCAGAATTTTAGAGGCTTTTTTCCAAGAGGCGTCGCGTATACAGTGGGAGAATGATATTGTGTTAGTGACACTGCCGCATCCTCCTGAGTTAGAAATACGTCAACATCGTCAAGCTTATATTTATGGTATTTACAAAGCCAGTGCTGATGCGGGCTATGTGCTAACAGAGGTAAGGCCTTTTGATGGTGAGTATTCTGCATATCAGCATAGAAAGACGGCCGGGGCAGAGTCTGCTCCTATTGCTGAATCGTGCGCGGAATTTGTTTTTAGAAAAAGTAATCTTTCTCCTTGGCAGATATGGGCGCATCCCCTCTACGGGCCAGGTGGCCCACATTATAAAAGAGGTAGAGAGTTTTACTACTTGCCCGAGTTAGAGATGATGCCAGCGGTGCAGCCTGATCTTCACATGATCGGGCCTGAATCAGTGGCGGGTGAGTTGCGTAATCTCGAAACGCAAATCCTGATTAACGAGATTGTGTTGAGTGTAAGGGCAATTCTTGCTGCAAGGTATATTCCGGAAGTGATCGAAGGGTTGTCCAGGTTGATTGTTATTACGCGTTTGATCGTAGGTAATAACTGTTTGTCTTATACTGATGTTGATCGTTTGTCAGCGCAATATGCTCGCATCAACCCGGTATGTGAAGATGTTTCTAGATACCAATATTACCCTCGTTTTCATGCGCTGTATTTTGAGTCTAAAAAGTTGCAAGCGGAATTACAAGAGTACAAGGAGCAGGGCGAGGGCGACATTAATTCGCTAATTCCCATGAGGCGTTTTGCATAGTGGGGACAGGTACATTTATCCACAGGTAGGTGGACAGGTCAATCGCTGTGGATGAATCCACCGGCCTCCTTTTTTTAAAAAAAAAGCGGGCTGACCCCCTGGCATGAAAAGGGGGCTGACCCATAGTAGCTAGAGCTAATATTATCTTGTTAAGTGTGCCCCTGATTCAGGGGGTCTGACCCCGTTGTCAACATCTGCTTTGTCGGAGATGCAGGGCGCAAGATAAAGCAAGTTAGACTTGAGCCTAACTTAGAAACTTATGAGCGCGATAAGATTGAAAAATCATCATGGAAATCGTTAATTAACGCTGATAAAGCCACATGGTTTGAAAGCATGTTGCCGCCTAGTGAGCTAGAAGATGATTTTACGGGTGCTTGTTCAGAAGAGGGATATATGTCGGGCGTTGGTGATGGTCATGGATCGAATCTAACCGTTAAGCTTAAACAGCAATATACCGGACACTTATTTTCTCAATACATTTGTAAAAATATTTCAACGCATGTATGTGAGGCAATTAAGAAATATAATCTTAAAATTACTGCGCGTGCCAAAGAAGAAAAGCACATTGAAAAATCGCTAGAGCATTTAAAAGAGTCGGGGTTAGCGGCGCTCTTGAGTAATCAAGGAAAGTTTGCGCATAATCCTGTTGACGACTTTGATGCTGTTGTTATGCATCCAGCTAGAAGACAGCAGGGTGAAACAAGTGAGTCAGTCAATTCTGCTTCAGATGTGAGATGGTTCGATAGCTGCAGTATTTTGTAGCGTTATACTCGTCATCCCGGACTTGATCCGGGGGGATCCACTTTAATCATAATAGACCCCGCGTCAAGGCGCTACGCGCCAAGTGCGGGGCGACTAATAGGCAGGCGCGCAGCAGGCCCTGTTGGTTTATCTCCATCAAGTTTTGTTGCTTCCATTTCTGCTTGAAGCGCCATAATTGCATCTAAATCAAAACCCGCACCAGCGTCTTGGAAGAACACAGAGGTTCTGCGCTTCGGTGCTTCTGTGGGAGCTTCTACTTGCTAATATTAGGTTTGTAAGGGTAATGAATAATATCCAATACCAATATTCTGACCGCGACGCTCGGGCAGAAAAGTCAGCGTATTTTTTAAAGCAGATTTTAATTGACTGTGTAAGCGTTACGGTGGTCAACTGGTTTTTGCAGAGAGCTGCTGCCACAAAGAATGCTAGCCATAAGCCTCCCGTTAGAAAGAATGTCCATGCTCTAATGTGAAGCACGAACAAAAGGCCGGTGGCTATAGCAAAAGGAAAAAGTGTGGTTGCTATTACTTCAGGGGCTGGCTGGTTTTTATTAATACGGCACGTATCTCTTTGTTTTTAAAATTTTATTGTGTAAATATCAGCATGACAGATACGCGCAATCAAGTTATCACCTATGTGCGTTTATTCGTAGGCTTGGAGCTGTTAGAATGCCTGCCCTAAAATTGTTAAAATAAGGTTTGCATATGCTTCAAAAATACAGTGACGTAGAAATCAAGAGAACGTATGGGAATGTTATTGATAACCACACTATGCTGATTCTGCGGATGTCACAGACGTCCAAGGGTGATGTAGAAAAGTTGATTAAGTTTGTGGAAGCTGCTTATGACTATACAAGCCAGTGCTTAGCCGTGTGTGCATATCATTTTGCGACAAATGCAAAGGGGCAATATAGCCGTGCGTTGCAACTCAAGAGCTTAACGTTGTGGGCTGAAGTCTTGCGTACAGATAAGCAGCTCCAACAAATTAAATTTACCTCTGTTAGTTTGCTTGATGCAACTGCAGAAACTATGCTGAGTATTGTGCTTGCAAGAGGGATGTCAAAGAAAAGTTTGAAAAATGTGACGAACTTTTTTAAGGAGCAAAAAATAAAAGGCAGTGAATGGTTTCAAGACATGTCTGCTGGAATTGATATGAATGGCAAGGATGAAATAATTTCAGTAACACCGGGGGAGTGGGACTGTTCCAGATCCTAGCAAGGTGATCAGTTTTAAATCCCTCTTTATGCGCGCCAAAAAAGGAGCTATTGGCGGTGACACAGGAATACTGCCTGATGCTCAGCTTGAAAATGAAACAGTCCAAAAGGGACAAATTCGATTAGATCGCATTCCTGGAGTATGATGTATGAGCGTTCTTGACAGCCTTCAAGCAATATGCGAGCATTTTTTATAGTAAAAATAATTAAAGGGGGAGCTATGTTTTCACATGAGTACAAAAAACTATCGGGTAGTGACGATGCTACAATTCTATTAAATGAAATGCGAATGCAGTTTAATGCAGGTAGGTAGCGTTATCAAAATTGTTTGCTTATCATTGCTTCGCTCAAACAATTTCTTTCGTCCAGCACTGATGATAGAGAGGCTAATCTGCGGGTATTAACGCTGAGCTTGATCCAATTTAAGCGAGCGCATACTGAATATTACTCAGCACATAAAAATGTTTTTGATGTTTCTCGTTCATTGTCAAAAATTGCTGAAAAAGATAAAGAGTTAAAGCATCAAGAGAAGACAAATGCACACTTCACAAAAGCCCTCGTGTTTTTTGAAAATCGAGTGAATGTTGCGAGAGATTTAAAAGCAACTATCGACGCGCCTTCTACAACAGGCTTAAGTCAGTTAGATATGTTGGATGAAACAGGTACGCGTGGTCGTACTCGTGCGCAAACAGCTACTTTACTGCAGGCGCGCGAAGTTCGGTCAATGGAGTACACTTCCAGTGATGAAGATTCAACAGTATCGCATGAAAGTGAAGGCCGCGGATTCCATCCAGGTCCTGGTATTTAAGTCGTCAGTGCGTTAATTGCTTCAAAGGCAACACGTGATAATTTTTTTGTCGCGAGCGAAAAGTTTTTTAAGAACTGATCTTCGGCTGTGTGTTCATCAGTATCAACTATGTCGGTTACGGCTTTGAGTCCGATGTAGTTGATGCCCATGTGTTCTGACACTTCGGCAATGGCTGCGCCTTCCATGTCTTTCGCGCTGGCGCCTGATTCGATGATGTGTAACATGTCAGTGTTTGAAGTATCAAGTGCATTACCGGTGGTTAAAATTCCGCGTTTAAGCTTAAGTGCGTCAAGCGCATTTGGAACGTGGCACGCAAAATTTCCAACGCCATATTCTTTAAACTTAGGTAGGTTAATTCGCCTATCGTGATAAACTGTATTCGTGCAAAGATACACGTCACCAATCTCTGCGCCTTGTGCGGTAAACCCGCCAGCAGTGCCTGCATTGAGAATGGTGTGAGGTTGGAATTCTTTCGCAGCAGCCCAGGTTAAGAGAGAGGCGCGTTGCGTACCGATTGTGTCAACAGCAAAGCGTTTGTGTTCCCCGAAGGTGAGCAATGTGACGTTATCGTCTGTGAAAACATTTGCGCCTAGCTCTTTGGATACGGCGGCATCATGATCACGTTTTAGTGATAACTTTTCTAATAACTGATCGGCTTCGCCTTGCATAGCGACCATTATCAATAACTTATTCGCTTTCATGTAAATGCCTCGTTAATCGTTGAGGTGGTTTACTATTTTTCACCTTATGAAGCTAACTGTTTGATTGCTGAATAGGGGGTCGAAATTTTTTGTTTTGTAACATCTTGACT
This sequence comes from Legionellales bacterium UBA7366, assembly GCA_002469885.1. GTDB lineage: Bacteria > Pseudomonadota > Gammaproteobacteria > UBA7366 > UBA7366 > UBA7366. The sequence continues at coordinate 36,878 of DKOI01000110.1, forward strand.
CTACTTGCATTGTTACAAAACCGCTACAAAGCGACATATTAGATAGACATATATGGTCTATACTTCACGCGTAGTTAGAGTATTTAAAGGCGGGGCGTGAGTATGCATAGTGGTAATTCTAGACGTGGTGACGGACAGTCTGATCCTTTGTTAGGTTCTGGGCAATCTGATGTTACTCCATCAGATCCGAAACAGCATTCCCTAGACGGCACTCCTGATCAATGGCTACGCCGCTATCGCGATGAACAAAAACAACAAAGTGAGCCGATAGTGCTTAAAGATCTAACCAAACCGAGCGAGCAAAAAGAATATAACCAATGGTTCGCAAAATACTACGGTAAGACCTATTTCAACGCGGCGTGTTGGATGTTGGAAGCGAGAGAAGGGAGTCATATTGAAACAGAGCAGCTTCTTGAAGATTTTGCTAAATCCCAATTCAATGATGAGTTCTTAGCACATGCACAAATTTTTCTGCGTCTTTATAAAAAGTTTGAAATTGAATCGAGGAAAATACTAAAAGAAGATATAAAGGAAGTTGAAAAGCAAGCAAAGTTAAAGCTTTTGTTGGGTGTTTATGTTGCTGCCCAAGAGCAGTATCTTAGAGAGAATGTTAAGTTCGAGTATTCTGCATTGCCAAGCGAGGATGATGCCTTTGTCCAAAGTGCAAAAGTAAGGGCTGGATTGTTTTTCTCATCTATAATTTTTGGTGCAATTGCTTTTGCGCCTGTCGCTTATTTGGTTTTTACGCCACCTGGTTGGTTTACGCTTGCTGCGCTGATTTCTACAGTCGCTATTATTGGTCTATTTGAAGTGGCTGTGGGTATGTGTAGTTTTATAACTAAGGCCGCACCGTCTTATCTCAAAGCTATTGTGGCTTTACAGGTGCCGTTGATTCCATCTGTTATTGCATCCTTTGTTTTACTCGGGTTGCTATCTAACCCATTCACCGCGATTCCCACACTGGCAGTTTCGATTGCTGCAGGCTTAGGCACAGCAATTTTTTCATTGGCCAGTCTTTATGGCGCATATAACCTTCAAAAGAAAGCGAGGAATTCCAAGAAAGATTTAGCTAAAAAAGGTCTTAGCGAGGCGTTGGCCACGGCCAGAGCTATTGAGATGGGAAAAAACCCTGTTAATGTTTCTTTGAAGACAGAAGGTATGGGGAAAGCATTTACCCGAAATACAAAATCCCTAAAAGTAAATCCAGATGTTATTGAGGCTGCTGAAGCTGCAGAAAACACGGGCCGAAGTGCACCGTTTGATACAGCGGTAACTGCGGCATTGATGGAGGCTGGTCATATCACGCCGTACATCAAAAGACGCGTTGCTTCTAATGCTAACACGAAAGAGCATAAATTTACTGCCCAAGATGACACCACATTTTCTATTTTTAGCGCTGCGGTGGCTTTTCCGTTTGGCGCTAAAAAAGCCGTTAGAACCGAGTGGTTGGAAAGAAATATTCGAGATATGGTGGGGCGTTTATTTTTAAAAGCAATTACGGAAAATCAATCGCTCTATGAAAATATGGATGGTCAGATTCAAGTTACCTTGCTATACAACACAATTTTAACCTCCTTGATGAAGGAGGATAAACTCCCTTACTCCGATAACAATACGCGGTTTATTCTTGAAATTAAAAAGGCGGTTGAAAATGTTGCTAATGAGTTAGACGAAAAACCCATTACCGTTAACGTTGGTGGTCAGGAGAAAACATTTACGCCAAAACTTGTTTATACCAATCACGCGGTTAACAAACGTCGAAATTGGAGTATTGCGACTGAAATGGCGGATATGAACAACCGGTCCGGCGAGGTTTTGTTGGAAGGTGTTGCGCAGTTTGCTCAGGTTTTTGCGACAGATGATTTCACACTGTCTTTATCCGGTAGCGAAGTTAAACACGTTGAGTTCAAAGGGAATGCCACATTTGACAAGTTAGACCCAGCAGAGAAGGGCAGGTTGCAATTGAAGTTCCAAGCGGCTTCTGCTTTAAGAATTCATCTTAATACCAGTGGAACACAGCTGCCACGTCCTGGCGCCAACTTGTTTAAAAACGCATTAGAGGATATGACGGCTGATGCCACTTGGGTGGGTTGTAAAAGTGCGCGTGATAGAACGGCCCATCAGTTGGCGTCTATTGTGGTTTTAATGCAGAATCCAGGTTGGTTTAAAAATCCACCTACAGGTAAAGAGTTTATTGATGCTGTGAATGCTGAGATTGAGACAGGGTATTATTTGCAAATGAGTTATGGTTCTGAAAAAATTGAATTGCTTGGTAAGGATCAAACGCGAGAGAATTCTTTTGTGTATAAGGCGAGTGAGATACCTGAAGTCGTAGTGGAAAAAGGGTTGTTGAAAGATAAGAAAAAGAAAAGTGATCTCTCGAAAGAGATGAAAGGGGATGCTGCTCAGGCTAGAGGGTGGGTTGCTGATGCCATACAGGGGGGGGAGCTTCAAAGCAAAACGCGTTTAGTGTTGGCAGAAGGGCTGAATGATTTAGGAATAGTAGGCAACAATGCAAACCCGGCTAGCTCTAATGGTACTGCGAAGACTTCAAATAAAACCTCAACGAAAGGGCATAAGCCCTAAGTGACAACCGGTGCAAAACATGTTATTATTCAATCATGTTTACTCACGCTAGATTATTTTACAATCGCATAAAGCAAGCGTTAAGTCCGCCTCCTAGGGTTGAATTAACGGGTCCTCAGCTTGTGCGTTATAATGAAATTCAGCGCGAAATTGCAATATGTATTCAGAAAGAATCAAATATTGCAGAAGTTTTGCAGTTGGCCGCTAATGTTTTACAAAGTGAGCCCGTTTCTCGAGACAGAGATAGTGCCTTGCTGTCCATAGCTTTTTTTCCAGCGCTGCAGGTTTTCTATCAACAAAAAAGACTGGGTCTAGAGCAAGAGCGCGAAGCCTTGCGTTCCTCTCCTCCTCAAGAAGGTTTTGAGCCTTTTCAGGGTGAGGGTCATAGTTTGGCTTCTGTTCCATTGTCGACTTTTAATTAATCTGGATCCACTATTCACCCGTCATCTCGGGCTTGATCTCTTACCCCGTCACCCTGGACTTGATCCCTTAATCCGTCATCCCCGACTCGATCGGGCATCTATTTAAATTAGAATGGACCCCGGCTCGTGGGCCGGGGCGACGCATACTTTTCCCGTCATCCCGGGTTTGATCCAGCTGCCCGTCATCCCGGATTTGATCCCCGTGCCGCGTCATCCCGGACCCCGGATAATGCTACGCATTTCAGGGGCGGAGCTTGAGCATCCGGGATCCATGATATCGATCTAAAAACACCGCAAACCCCATTAGGGTTTCGACCTATTGTATGTTCCCTATTTGTTCCCTATACTGAAATTTAAGATGTTCCCAGAGGTGGTTTATGATTGATCAGATCGGCAAGTGCACATTGTTCAAGCATGAGCCCAAAACGCATTATGCCTTAGAGCTTTTCAGCTCCATCTCAGCAGGTTTTCCATCGCCTGCTGAGAATTACAGCGAGGAAACATTAGATTTAAACGAGTTGTGTATCAATAATCCGCCAGCCACTTTCTTTGTGCGCGTCTCGGGGGAATCGATGGTGAATGCGGGCATTTTTCCGGGTGATATTTTAGTGGTTGATCGAAGCCTGGAGGCGGTGAGTGATAAGATCGTCGTGGTTGCCGTTGAGGGTGAGTTTACGGTGAAGCGTCTGTTGATCAAGTCTACAGAGGACGTGTGGCTAGTGCCTGAAAATGACGATATGAGCCCTATGCAGTTAGCGCCGTCAGCTGACACTTATGTTTGGGGGGTGGTGACCTTTGTGATCCATCAAGTCTCATGAAGCTGTTTGGATTAATTGATTGCAATAATTTTTATGTCTCTTGTGAGCGTGCATTTCAGCCGCGCCTTGAAGGTAAGCCTACGTTAGTTTTGTCGAACAATGATGGTTGTGTGATTGCGCGTTCAAATGAAGTAAAGGAGCTCGGCGTTAAGATGGGCGCACCCTTTTTTAAAATCAAGCAATTTTGTACGCAAGAAGGCATTGAGGTTTTCTCTTCTAATTACGCGTTATATGCTGATATGTCATCGCGTGTGATGACTATTATTCGACAGTTTGAACCGTTTGTTGAAGTGTATTCAATTGACGAAGCTTTTATTTCATTTGAGAGTGAGCATCCAGAAGCCTTAGAGGAATATTTTATTCGTTTGCGTGACATTGTTTTGCAATCAACGGGCATTCCCATTTCAATAGGTGTGAGCACCAGTAAAACATTGGCTAAAGTCACCAATCATGTGGCTAAAAAAGAACGTGAGTCGGGTGTTTGTATTTTGACGCAGGAGGGCGCGATCGAATCAATCTTAGAGCGATTTCCTGTGGGTGATATTTGGGGCGTCGGTAGGCGTTTTAGCGAGCGATTACAGGCCCTTGGTGTGAAGACAGCGTTGGACTTAAAAAACAGTGTTCGTTTGCGTGAGCAATTCGGCGTGGTGATGGCGAGAACGATTGAAGAGCTAAAAGGCGTTCCTTGTCAGGCGTTAGAAAAAGCCGCGCCTAAAAAATCAATCGTGTGTTCGCGCTCTTTTGGTGAGCGGGTAAGTGTATTGAGTGCGCTAGAAGAAGCGGTCTGTCTTTATGCGTCTCAAGCCTGCGAGAAGTTGCGCGCGCAAGATAGCGTTGCCTCATGCATTCATGTTTTTCTTGAGGCCAGTGCGTTCACGGCGGATAAGCAATACAGTGGGGGAGTGACTTACCCTTTGCCGCAAGCGACCAGCGACACTCGTGTTATTATTAGCGCAGCAAAATCCATTATTAAAAGATTGTACCATTCAGGTGTGCCTTATAAAAAAGCGGGCGTGATGTTGATGGAGATTGGCAAAAACAGTGTAACGCAGGGTGACTTATTTTTGGAGAATACAAGCGAGGCAACCTCTGAGTTAATGCAAACGATTGACGGCATCAATGCACGTTGGGGACGCAGCACATTATACTTCGGCGCACAAGGCGGTCCTTCTGGGCGTGAGTGGAAGATGAAGTCGGATTCAAAATCCAGAAACTTCACCTCCGCATGGGATGATTTACCAGAAGCATCATAAAAACTATTAGTTAGCTTCTTGCCTTTCTTTTAGCGCGTCGATTAAAGCTTGTTGAATGCCAGGGCAGGTAGCCTTGACTTTGTCCAAGTCATTTTTTCGCAATTCAAAGAGAGCGCAGGGTGAGATTGCTCGACACGTCGCGTTTCGTTTTTCATCTAGCAGTAGCGCAACCTCACCGAAAAAGTCACCGGCTAGCAATGTTGCAAGATCGCGCGATACGCCGTTATCCTCTCGAGAGACTCGAATAACGCCGCGCATGATGATGAACAAAGAGGTGCCTTTTTCGCCTTGGTGGATAATCTCGTGATCTTCAGAGACGACACGCGAGTGCAATAGGTTGGATATTTTATCGAAGTCTTCTGTTGAGAGGTTTTTGAAGAAATCGACTTTACGAAGAAGTTCTTTAGGGTCTAGGTCGATTTTCATTGCGCGTGTTTCACGTAAGTTTCTAATGCGATTGTTCATTTCATCTTCTAGCACTTCTGCGGCGCCTGAGGGTATTAAGCCGGCAATGGCTTGTTTTTTGAATGCATTGAGTTCGGTGGATAAAACGAGACGTTTAGCTAAGCGTGATTGGAAAATATTTACAAACTCAGGAAACTGTTCTGCTACAGAGTCTAGGTGCTGTCTGGATTCATTCCTCCAGTATGTAAAGATTTCTTCAACTGACATAATCGCTTTGAGGTTTGCTGTCCCAGCAGTTTTAAGTTCTTTAAGATACCCTAGTATGCTATCGGCGCCTTGATGGTAACTCCAATGTAAGCCGTACTGCCTTGCGACTTCCCCTTGTCTTAATATTTGGGCTAAATTGCGAGTAAATTTATGTTGATCTAGAAGGGTGCTAAAGCGTTTCCGCCACTTAAGTTTGTTTGTTGATGGCAGAGTAATGTCTTCAATTTTTCCATTGTATCGCAGTATGTCAGTTCGCGCTTCAATGTTCTCACTGAGAAAACGTTGGGCTCTTTCGGAAATGTGGCCCTTAACATACATGTCGTAAAAGAGGCTCTTTTCTCGCGCTAAACATTTTAGTAATAGTATTCTGATTTCTTCATCTTGGGTTAATTCTTTTTCGCGCAGATCTTCAACTTTTTCATTGAGCTCTTTGAGTTCTAGATCGCATTGGCTTGATAAGTCTTTTGCAATAGACGCTGAAAACAACCCACCTTCTTGCAGTTCCGGGATTAAGTCGATGGTGTTTTGTTTGGCGCTAGCTTTGGCTTCAGCTTTAGCGAGGCGATCTGAGAGTGGGGGTTTATCGAGTCCTAGAAACTGAACGAGCTTATTGATCGTAAGTCCTTTTGCCAGCAGGGTGAATAACACCGCGCCTGTGACTAAGATGGTGAGTAATTCAGAATTTTCGAATTTACCCAAACTCAAAATAACCGCTAATGCGATAGCGCCACGCATGCCGCCCCAGTATAAAATGCTTTGGAAGGGGAGATCGATAGGTTGAATTCTTGGGAGCTTGCCGAGTGCTGGAATGATGCCGAAAATGACGACGGCACGCGAGATCAGCATGGCAACAATGACAGCACACAATGGCCAGATAGCGTTGGCGATGCCTTGCCAGAAAATACTAAGACCGATGACGAGGAAAATAAAGGCATTTGCGACGTAGGCAAGATATTTCCAGAAGCTATCGAGGTAGTGTACAACCGATGGTGAAATTTTCGTGAATCGCCAGTGGCTCATTATAATTCCAGCCGTTAGCGTCGCCATTGCACCGCTGACGTGAAAGTAATTTTGTCCGATGATAAATGTTGAGTAAGCTAAAATGGTGGTGAGTGAGATTTCAATGGTGGGATCAGAGTCTACTTTCCCAAGAATATACCCGATGATCATTGCGATGACTGCGCCCACGCCGATGCCGCCAAAAAATTCATAGAGAAACTCTTCGACCCCTACAAACAGTTGGTGCCCTGTGACGACGCCTGCGAGCATAATGCCGAAAATGATTTTCGCTGTTACAAACGCCGTGGCATCGTTAAACAGGCTTTCACCTTCAACGAGTACGGTTAGTCGCTTTGGTACGCCGAGTTGTTTGAAAATAGAGATGACGGCAACGGGGTCAGTCGCGCTTAATATCGCGCCGAGCAAAAGGCTGGTGATGAAGTTAAGCGGCGTGACTAAGGTGACGATAGTGCCAATAATGAATGTGGATATTAATAATCCGGGTATAGCGAGGGTGAGAATTTGCACAATATTGCGCTGTAGCTGTCTAGCGTCGATGTTAAATGCAGATTCAAATATCAGTGTGGGTAAGCAAACATAGAGGATGATTTCAGGGGAAATTCCATAGTCAAAATATCGGCCAATGTAGAGGGGGGTGATGTTTGAAATTTCTTGGATAACAATCCCGACTAAGACCAGGGTGATGGTGAAAGGGAGTTTAAATCTTTTGCAGACGGCAAGTACAACTCCGGAGATGAACAATATTCCTACAATCATACCGACAATTTCAGGTATAGAGGTTGGTGTGGTCACTAATAACACTCCTTGTTACGTAGGGATTCATCCATGTACTCATTTAAGTGTATGTGAAATAACAGGGGCTGTCATCTGTGAATTGACGGTTTTGCTTGTCAAACCACCGCATCGATAACACGATGCGGTGGTTGAATCAGGAGGGGGTTATGCGAGTGCCTTTTCAATGCGATCAAGTGCTTTAGTAAGCGTTTCGATATTGGTTGCGTATGACATGCGAATGCAGCCGGGTGTGCCGAATGCGCTGCCAGGTACGAGCGCAACATTGGCTTCGTTTAGCAACAGGGATGCGAGATCGAGATCGCTTTCTAGCCCTTCTTTTTTATCAATAGCAGCTTGGGCGTCGATAAATGCATAGAACGTGCCGTCGCCTTCTAGGCAAGATAGGCCGTCAATTTCATTCACGCGCTTCACAACGAAATCATGACGCTCTTTAAACGCTTTCAACATGGTCTTTAAGCAGCCTTGGTCGCCAGTAAGTGCGGTTGCGGCTGCGGCTTGAGAGATGGAGCATGCATTTGAGGTGCTTTGAGATTGTATCTTTTTCATTGCCTTGATGATGTCTGCAGGGCCTGCGGTATAGCCAATGCGCCAACCAGTCATTGCGTACGCTTTGGAGACGCCGTTAATAATGAGCGTTTGATCTCTGAGTTCAGGGCAAACATTTAAGATATTAACGAATCTATCTTGGCTCCACAAAATGTGTTCGTAGATGTCATCACTTAGCACGATGATTTTAGGGTGCTTTTTGAGGACGGCTCCTAGCGCTGCCAATTCTTCTCCAGTGTATGCCATGCCAGAAGGGTTTGATGGTGAATTTAATAT
>DKOI01000039.1 GCA_002469885.1 Legionellales bacterium UBA7366
TAATTAACTTCTTAAAGTTAATGTTCAACTGCTCTCCCTCAATAGAATCCATTTTTGCATAATGATCAAATTGATCTTTATAGAAAGCAACAATATAAGCTAATGAAGATTCCGCCGTACAATTTAATTGAAAGCCCGCCAAAAACATCTCCGGTGTTAATTCCACTAACCCGGTGATGGAGGTTTGCAGATTTTTCAACTCAGAGAATTTTTTTGTCATCGGCACACCTAAATTACAGCGGCTAGCCAGCTGATACATGGTGGAATAAACGGCGATACTTAAATCTTCAATCTGCTGTTTAGCTTTTTCGTCTCCCTGTGCTTTATACTCGCACATCATCTTTTGCGTTAACGGACCTTGAACATAATCCTCCGCCATTTTATCTAAAACAGCTTTACGATGCTTCGCCAATATTTCAGGTATTGAATGCTGCTCTCTTAATTCAAAACTCAATGTTTGAATAGGCGCATAAATGCCCGCACTGCATTTTTCTAGCTGCCTACATAAACGAGTCAGGGTTGAACGTTTAACTGCTTCAGATTTTGTTGCGAGCAACACCAAAATATGTTCTAAACCAAGCTTTGTTTCTTTGTAGAAATTTTGTGTGCCAGAAAAGTAAGTCGGCGTTGAAAGACGCGGAAAAAAAATACGGATGGCATTTTGATGCGCCAACGCTCCCGTTGAGTGCTTAACGAGATGAAGATAAATATCTGATAAACGCTTTAACTGTTCGTTATAGGCAGGATGATAAGGATCATATTGTGGAACGCTTTGAAGATATAATTTTTCTAGGGCATTGCTGAGTGATTTTTCATCAAAGGCTACCGGGGGAAGATCATACGCTTTTTTGGCTAAGTGCATGAGTAAACTCCTTATTTTATTATTTCTATTGACTCTATTTTAAAAGAAAAAGCATGTAATTTTCTACCTAAATCGCGTATAATCTCATCAATTATGAGCACTTGAGAGGAAAAACCACATGGATTGTTTGTTTTGCAAAATAAGCCAAGGGGAAATCCCAGCGAGCTTTGTGTATGAAGACGATAAAGTTATCGCCTTTGAAGATATCGCGCCTAAAGCGCCAACACACTTGCTGATCATCCCAAGAGAACATATTGCCACCTTGAATGACATAGAAGACGCCGCGCTTGCAGGTCACATACTTATGACCGCAAAAAAATTAGCGGCCGAAAGAGGCATCGCAGACGATGGCTACCGCACATTGATTAATTGCAATGAAGGTGGCGGACAGGTCGTCTTTCATTTACATTGCCACCTTCTAGGCGGCAGAAAAATGGAATGGCCACCGGGTTAAACAAAAACGAGAGAGAAGATGAAAAACGATTTTAAACACATTATTGAAAGCATCGGCGAAGATCCAAACCGCGAAGGTTTATTGCGCACACCTGAACGCGCCGCTAAAGCGATGGAGTATTTAACCCAAGGTTACCATCAAAGTCTTGACGATATCGTCAACAACGCCGTATTCACATCCGACATGGATGAAATGATCATCGTCAAAGATATCGAACTCTACTCTCTCTGCGAACACCACCTCTTACCGTTTGTTGGAAAATGCCACGTTGCCTACCTTCCCAAAGGCAAAGTGATCGGCTTATCTAAAATCCCTCGCATTGTTGACATGCACGCAAGACGCTTGCAAATTCAAGAACGTCTCACTCAAGAAATTGCTAACACCATCCTAGAAGTCACAGGCGCCTCAGGCGTCGGCGTTATCATTGAAGCGAAACATTTTTGCATGATGATGCGCGGCGTACAAAAACAAAATTCAGTGATGTCCACCTCCGTTATGCTCGGCGGATTTCGTGAAGACCGCGGTACGCGCAATGAGTTTTTGACCTTAGTAAAAAACTAAGACCGTTTAGCCCGGTCTTTTTCGTTTTTTCAATTGACCTGTATTACTTGGCGCTCTAATTTCCACATCTAAAAGCTCCGGAGCCCTAGGCTTGGGTTTTGCAAAGAAGACATTCAGATGATTAGTTCTACTGCTTGGCGAATAGGGAGAGAAAGCACTCGACATTACTGCAGAGGCGCAAGAATAAGGAACCCCCTTAAGCTCCAGATTCTTCAAAGTCACATTATGCAACAAGGCCGCCAAAAAAACGGGGAAGACATGTTTATCATCTCGATGAGTTGAACTAAATGACGTCAAGCTTTTGTTATCAGATATCATCTGACCCAGCACACCTGAAATTTTACCCGAGTCCTTAACATTAAGCGCTAAAGATTCTAAATACTTAGCCTCACCCACCTCTTCTGCTAAAATTCTCACTTGCAGATCGGTTAATGCTGGTGAAGCCACTATATCATCTCTAAAATGAATCGCCTTTAGTGTTGAAAGCGCCAGCAACCCCTCAATTAACCCCCTAAAAATTTCGGGGGAAACGGGCAAAGCAAGACGCGCTAGCACTAATGATTTGACAGGCCAACCGAGAAATCCATTCTTCACAGAGTTAAATAAACGCGCTACATCCTTATCGTTTAAGCTTCTAACCCCTTTTGAATCTTCATAAGGACCGGTTATAGAGAGTATTCCATATGATAGCTTCGATTGATCAACATACGCTTCCCATTTCATGCTCAAGATTCCATTTTTTGAAACGGCGAGTATAACAAGACAATATTAAGGGAACCTTAAGCACTGCACAAAATAATGGTTACGGTGTCAAAGCTCGATTAGACCTGAAGCATGAAGTATCTAATGCCTAGCCTTGACGCCGCACCAAAAAAAAACCCGCCTGACGGCGGGTTTTTTAAAAGCAACAAAACGTTATTAAGCGCTTGGTTGGCTTTCAACTTCTTTCATGCTCAAACGTACGCGGCCTTGGCGATCAATTTCAATCACCTTAACACGCACTTCTTGGCCTTCAGCAAGTTTATCTTCTACTTTCTCAACACGTTCTTGACAGATTTGAGAAATATGCACTAAGCCTTGTTTGCCATTTAAGAATGAAACAAACGCGCCAAAGTCCATTAACTTCACAACTGTACCGTCATAAACTGTGCCAATTTCAGCGTCAGCTACGATGTCTTTAATACGATTAACGCAATCAGCGCCCGCAATACCATCAACCGCACCTACTTTAACAACACCTGTGTCGCTAATGTCGATTGTTGTGCCGGTTTCTTCTGTCAATTGACGAATAACCGCGCCGCCTTTACCAATCACGTCACGAATTTTTTCAGGATCAATTTGCAATGTGATGATACGTGGTGCGTGTGTTGAGACTTCTTCACGTGCAGAGGTTAATACCTTCGCCATTTCGCCTAAGATATGCAATCTCGCCTCATTCGCTTGCTCTAAAGCAACTTGCATGATTTCACGAGTGATACCGTTAGTTTTAATGTCCATTTGAAGTGCGGTAATGCCTTCAGCCGTACCAGCCACTTTAAAGTCCATATCGCCTAAGTGATCTTCATCACCTAGAATATCGGTCAATACTGCAAAATCGCTATCGTCTTTAATCAAACCCATCGCAATACCTGCAACCGGTGCTTTCAAAGGCACGCCTGCAGCCATTAACGACAAACTTGTTCCACACACTGTTGCCATTGAGCTTGAACCATTTGATTCAGTAATCTCAGATACAACGCGTAAGGTGTATGGGAAATCTTCGACTGACGGCAACATTGATGCAATCGCACGTTTCGCCAAGTTACCGTGTCCAATTTCACGACGCTTAGGACCTGACATGAAACCTGCTTCACCCACACAGTATGGAGGGAAGTTGTAATGCAACATAAAGGCATCACGGTTATCACCGGTTAAGTTATCAATGATCTGAGCGTCACGATCTGTGCCCAATGTAGCAGCAACGATCGCTTGTGTTTCACCACGCGTAAAGAGAACAGAACCATGCACACGATCTAAAGGATCAATTTCGATTGTAATCGGACGCACTGTACGTGTATCACGGCCGTCAATACGTTGGCCAGTTTTCAACACGTCAGAACGAACAACACGTTTTTCAATATCGTGGAAGATTGTCTTCACTTTCTTAGCGTTCGGAGAACTTTCAGCGTCTGTCACTAATTTAGCAACAACCGCATCTTGTAATTCACCGATCTTAGCAGAACGATCTTGTTTCTGACGAATTTTGTAAGCTGCTTGAATATCAGTCAGCGCCAAATCAGAAATTGTTTTTTCTAAGTCGGTATCAACAGCAGGCGCAGCCCAATTCCAAGACGGTTTGCCCGCTTCAGCTTTAAGCTCGTTAATCGCTGTAATAGCGGTTTGCATATTGTCATGACCAAAATAAACAGCGCCCAGCATAACGTCTTCTGATAAGCCGTTCGCTTCAGACTCAACCATCAACACTGCTTGCTCAGTACCCGCAACCACTAAGTTAAGCTCAGCATCTTCTAGCTCAGTCGTGGTTGGGTTTAAGAGGTAAGCACCGTCTTTATAACCAACACGTGCAGCACCGATAGGGCCCATGAATGGCATACCTGACAATGACAACGCAGCTGATGCGCCAATCAACGCAGGAATATCAGGTTGGATCTCAGGATCATAAGACATAACCGTCGCAACGATTTGAACTTCGTTTGTAAAACCTTCTGGGAACAACGGACGAACCGGACGATCAATCAAGCGACAAATTAATGTTTCGCGGTCACTTGGACGACCTTCACGCTTTAAGAAACCACCAGGAATCTTACCACCAGCGTATGTACGCTCTTGGTAATTCACTGTTAGAGGGAAAAAGTCACGTGGCTCACTGCCCGCATCTTTAACGCCAACAACGGTGACTAAGATGTTGCACTCGCCCATTTTAACCATCACAGCAGCAGTTGCTTGACGGGCAATTTGGCCTGTTTCTAGGGTGACGGTATCGTTACCGTATTGGAAAGTTTTTACGATTTTATTCACAGATCGATCCTTTTGTTGATTGGAAATGTCGATTAACGACGTAGGCCTAATGCTTGAATAAGCTTCAAGTAACGCTCACGGCTTTCACGCTTTAGGTAATCCAACAACTTACGACGTTGATTGATCATTCTTTGTAATCCATATTTTGAATGGATATCTTTAGGATTGGTTTTAAAATGTCCGGTTAGGCGCTCAATTGTTGCACTCAAGACTGCCACTTGCACTTCGCAAGAACCGGTATCATTTGCAGAAATTTTAAATTTTTCAACGATTTCTGACTTTTCAGCTGCATTTAAACAGGTCATTCTCTCTTCACTCCTAGTGATAATATCTTTTACACTTAATAGAACCCCGCATTGTAGCCACTTGGGTCACAAGCTACAAGGATTTTATAGCCTAAATAGGCTTATTCGACGATTTTTTTGGCTGACAATTGGCGTTGATTCACTTCACCTAAACCAATGAATTCAGCCCCAACAAACAAGCGAACAAAGCCTGAGGTGGACTCTTCTTTCTCGCCTAGGGTAATAGGCTTGCCGAGCTTTAAATAGAACTTATCGGCAGATGTGACCTTATGAACAGGAAAATGATGCAAGGCGCTCTCGATAGGCAATATCAAGCGATCCAAGGCCATAAAGCCCCCTTCGTCTTTAATATCTTCCAAGGCTTCTTGAGTATAGATCGGTTGCTCATCATAAGGAGAGACGAAGTCACGTCGTAAGGCAGACACATGCGCGCCACACCCTAATGCTTCTCCAATATCTTCAACTAAGGTTCTAACGTAAGTTCCCTTAGTGCAACGAATCAATAACTCAATTTCGTCTTCGTGTATTCGTAACACTTCTAACGCGTGAATAGTCACCTCACGAGGCTCACGTTCGACGGTGATACCTTGACGCGCTAATTTATACAGCGGTTGACCTTTATGCTTCAATGCAGAATACATCGGTGGAATTTGTGAAATGCGACCTCTAAAGGCCGTTAATATGTCTTCGAGCTTCGCTTCATCGATTGCAGGAACATCGCGCGTTTTAAGCACCTCACCCTCAGCATCACCCGTAGTCATTGTCACGCCCAGCTTAGCCGTCGTGCGATAGCACTTATCAGAATCTAATAGATAACCTGCAAACTTGGTTGCACGCCCAAAACAAATGGGCAACATACCGGTTGCCAAAGGATCTAAAGAGCCAGTGTGGCCTGCTTTTTTAGCTTCAAATAAACGTTTGATACGCTGCAACGCTTGATTAGAGCTCGCCTCTAATGACTTATCTAATAATAGAAAACCATCAAGATGCCTACCGTGTTTACTCATCGTTTTTTTCATCTCGCGTTAAGCGGTTAATTAATGAAGACAACTTATTACCTTTCACAATCGTATCATCGTACGTAAACGTTAACTGCGGTGTTTTACGCAAAGTAATCTCATTCGCTAATCGATAGCGCAACATCTTAGATGACTTATTCAACACTGAAACAATGTCCGCAATTTCTTTATCATCATCGCTTAAGATGCTGACAAAGATTTTGGAATACGCAAAGTCTCTCGTAACCTCAACGCCAACAATTGTCACCAAATGCATGCGACTGTCTTCCATCTCATGCTGAATGATTTTTGCAAGCTCAACTTGAATGAGCTGTCCGACACGGTCTGATCGCGTATAGTTTTTCACGTTATAGCTCTCGTTTCACTTGAACGACTTCAAAGACTTCGATTTGATCGCCTTCTTTCACGTCATTATAGTTCTTCACACCGATACCACACTCTGTGCCTTTACGCACTTCAGCTTGATCGTCTTTAAAGCGTCGCAACGATTCTAATTCGCCTTCGTAAATTACAACGTTATCGCGCAATACACGAATTGGAGAGCTACGACGAACAACACCATTGATAACCATACAACCTGCGATCGCGCCAAGTTTCGGTGACTTAAAGACATCACGCACTTCGGCAAGACCGATGATGCGCTCTTCATTACGCGGCTTCAACATGCCGGTTAAGGCTTCTTTTACATGATCAATCGCGTCATAAATAACGCTGTAATAATGCAAATCAATGCCTTCTTCTTCAACCAGTTGTCTTGCAGATGCATCCGCTCTCACATTGAAACCAATGATCACAGCTTGAGAGGCTATTGCTAAATTCACATCGGAGGTGGTGATGCCACCAACACCGCTGGAAATAATCGCTACTTTAACTTCGTCGGTTGAGATTTTTCTCAACGACTCAGCCAACGCCTCGACAGAACCTTGCACATCGGCTTTTAATAAAATATTTAACACGCCGACATCTTCATTGTTGCCCATGCGCTCAAATATGTTTTCAAGTTTCGCTGCTTGCTGTTTCGCCAACTTCACTTGACGGAATTTGCCTTGTCTAAACATCGCAACTTCACGTGCTTTGCGATCGTCTTTAACAACGATAAAATCATCACCACCATTAGGCGCGCTCGACAATCCTAAAATTTCAACAGGAATAGAAGGCCCTGCTGTTGAGATATTACGGCCTGTCTCATTCAACATCGCTCTCACACGACCGTGTTGTAGACCTGCCAACACAATATCACCCTTCTGTAAGGTGCCTTCTTGCACTAACAAGGTTGCAACGGGACCACGCCCTTTATCAATTCGAGATTCAATCACTAAGCCATGAGCCGGTCCGTCGGTACGTGACGCTAGCTCTAACACTTCAGCTTGGATTAAAATAGATTCTAATAAGTTATCAATATTCTCACCGGTTTTAGCAGAAATATTGACGAAAATGGCATCGCCACCCCAGTCCTCTGGAATAACATCATGCGAACCTAATTCATTCTTAACGCGATCAGGATCAGCGTCCGGTTTATCAATCTTATTCACTGCAACAATAATTGGCACACCAGCGGCTTTTGCATGCTGAATTGCTTCAATGGTTTGTGGCATCACACCATCGTCTGCTGCAACAACGAGAATAACGATATCGGTAGATTTTGCACCGCGAGCACGCATTGTGGTAAACGCTTCGTGTCCTGGTGTATCAAGAAAGGTAATCATACCTCTGTCTGTTTCTACGTGATATGCACCAATGTGCTGCGTAATACCACCGGCTTCGCCGTCGGTAACACGTGTTGTGCGGATATAATCAAGTAAAGAGGTTTTACCGTGGTCAACATGACCCATGATGGTAACAACCGGTGCACGTGTCTGCATTTCATAGCCTGCTAATGCATCATCATGCAATGAATCTTCAACCGCTGTTGAACTTAATGCTTTGGCTTTATGCCCCATTTCTTCAACAACTAAAATTGCAGTATCTTGATCAATAACTTGATTAATGGTTGCCATCGCGCCCATACCCATCATGACCTTAATAACGGCAGATCCTTTAACCGACATTTTTTGGGCTAAGTCAGCTACTGAAATGGTTTCAGGCACTAGGACGTCATGCGTCATAGGATCGAGTGGTTTTGAGAATCCGTGCTTATCTTGTAAAGCACCACCAACATCACGATGACCTTTACGACGTCTGCGACGTTTTCCGCCATCATCCATACCATCTAAGCTATAACGACCTGCATTCTTTTCACGAACACGTAACTTTGTTTTACGTTGCTCTGTTTGCTTGTCTTTTTTCGGTTTAACACTTTTCTTCGGCTTACCTGCAGCTTCTTTATCACTACTCGATATTGCCGCTTGCTGGTCAGCCACGCTTTTAGGCTTTTCGTTCTCAACTTTAGGCGCAGTTTTCTTCGCTTTCTTCGCAACGGCGTCATCAGCCGTTTCTTCGATAACAGATTCTTCAGGCGAAAACGCTGTCTCTGGTGCATCTGCAGATACGGTAGGCGTTTCTGCCTCAGGTGCAGATACTTCAGGTTCAACCGCAATGATTGGCTCTTCTTCCTCAACAACGGGCGCTTCTGGCTTTTTAACATAGCGGCGTTGCTTAACTACTTTGACTTGCACAGTTTTACCCTGCCCGCCAGATAGCTTTAACGCACTCGTTTTTTGCCTGCGCAAGCTGATACTGCTACCGCGCACACTGCCCAGTAACTTTTTCCGCTCGTCTTCTGAAATCTCATGAGCAGGAGTTAGGTCACCCAAACCTGCTGCTTTAAGACGCTCTAACAATTTGTCCAAGGGAATCCCTGAATCTTCTGCTAATTGCTCAACTGTAACCATCTTTGACATAGTCTACCCGCCATCTTACTCAAACCAAGGGGCTCGCGCCGCCATGATCAAGCTTGCTGCCTTATCTTTCGTTAATTTCGTTACTTCCAATAGATCATCAACTGACTGCTCAGCCAATTCTTCCATTGTTTTGATCCCGTGTGTTGCTAATATTTTTGCTAGATCATCATCCATTTCTTCCATGCCTAACAAGTCAGCTGCAGGCTCACCCGATTCATCACCGGAAATAGCCTTCACTAATAACCCGTCACGAGCACGTTGACGCAATTCATCTACAATTTCTTGATCGAATCCGTCAATTGCCAACAATTCCTGTGTTGGTACATAAGCAATTTCTTCTAGAGAGGTGAAGCCTTCTTCAGCAAGCAATGTTGCTAAATCTTCTTCAACATCAAGGTCAGAAACAAAGGTGGCAATGATTTTACCCACTTCACCATCTGTTTTTTCCGCTGCTTGCGCATCTGTCATCACATTAAGCTCCCAACCTGTTAGTTGGCTCGCTAAACGTACGTTTTGGCCATTACGCCCTATCGCTTGAGATAATTGATCTTCTCTTACCGCAATATCCATTGAGCTTGAATCTTCATCCATGACAATAGAGGTTGCTTCAGCTGGTGCCATTGCATTAATGACGAGTTGCGCAGGATTTTCATCCCACAAAATAATATCGATACGTTCACCGCCCAGCTCACTAGAGACTGATTGCACGCGTGAACCACGCATACCAACGCACGCACCGACAGGATCAATACGCTTATCATTGGTTTTAACCGCAATTTTCGCACGTGAACCAGGATCTCTAGCAGCACCGCGAATTTCGATGAGGTCTTCTGAAATTTCAGGCACTTCTAATTTAAAGAGTTCAACGAGCATGCTTGGATGTGCACGGCTGGCGAATAACTGTGGGCCTTTTACATCAGGCTTAATTTCATAAAGTACTGCGCGCACTCTATCGCCTGGTCTGAAAATTTCTTTCGGTAAAATCTGATCTCGCGGCATAATCGCTTCTGCGTTATTGCCGAGATCTATAATAATGTTATCGCGAGTTGTTTTCTTCACTGTGCCTGACAACAATTGGTCAACACGATCAGCATATTCACCTGCGACTTGATCACGCTCAGCAACACGCATCACTTGCATAATCACTTGTTTCACAATTTGTGCCGAGATACGGCCAAATTCAATGGGTTCCATCTCTTCTTCTAAGAGGTCACCTGCTTGAATATCAGCATTTTTTTCTTGCGCTTGATCAACATAGAGCTGACTTTCTGGAAACTCCATCGCTTCATCGTCAGATAAAACGCTCCATCGACGATATGTTATATAAGAACCTGTATCGCGATCAATAATAACGTGTATGTCCTGCTCTTCACCTGAGACTTTTTTAGCCGCTGTTGCAAGCGCTTGCTCAATTGCTTCAAAGACACGACCTTTTTCTATACGTTTTTCATTTGCTACCGCATCAACTACGGCTAATATCTCTTTATTTTTCACAACTTTTACCCACCCAATATTACATTGGCCTTTTTGACTGTATGAAAAGGCACAACCCATTCTTGATCTTCAAAAATAAACACTAACATCTCGTTATCGACACGTTCTAGCACACCGGTAAAATTTTTTACGCCCTGTATTGAAGTGTGCAACCGTATTTTTATTGATTCGCCAACAAAGCGTTCGTAATCAGCTAACTCAAACAATAGACGATTGATGCCAGGCGAGGACACTTCTAGTGCGAATTTGCCAGACATAATATCTTCTACTTTCAAGAGAGCCGTTAAGTGCTTGCTGATTTTTGCACATTCACTAATGTTGATGCCGCCTTCAGCCGTATCAACATAGACGCGAAGGATCGTCTGACGCGGTGCAGACACAGATTCATGACCCACATAGACAAAACCAAGCGCTTCTGTGCCTGATTTTAATAATGCCTTTAGATCTTCTTTTATCATCTGTTCTATACTCTCACATCTATTTCGTGCATAAAAAATGGGCTCATGGCCCATCCTTATAAATCATAGAGTTAGATTTGATTTCCGCTCAAAATCCGTCTATGACAAATAAAAAAACCCCAATATGGGGCCTTCTTATTTTTTGGTAGCGGGGGCAGGATTTGAACCTACGACCTTCGGGTTATGAGCCCGACGAGCTGCCAGACTGCTCCACCCCGCAATATGGCGACATTGTAATGCATTAATCAAAGGCTTTCAAGTGATTAATCCGAGTAAGTGTTACTGATTGAAACTTAAACAAGCATGTATAACTATCGTGATGCAAAAAGACCCTTGTTTTGAGCGCTCACTTGCACGCAGAGTTGTGTATACATACAATCGCCTTAGGCAAAAAATAACGAAAAGGGAAATAATCATGCTACGCGAGAAAACGACTCCGAAAGAAAAAACCATTGATACAAACAATCAATTTTTTATCACCTACCACGCAGAGCTCTATTAGCACAAACAAATGCAGTTTATTCATCAAGCGACTCTATTCTGGTTCAACAAAATTTCCGGGGGTGAAAACGGGGAA
>DKOI01000047.1 GCA_002469885.1 Legionellales bacterium UBA7366
TTTAAACATGCGATTGTGCCGTTTGCGAATGCGCCTAAGCAAGTGATTCCAGGAATGAAAGTGAGCGCGGTGAAGACACTCGCAGGTGCGTTGGCGGAGATCTAGGCGTAGTCTATAGATAGCTTAGCAAGCGTTTGGCCCGCTGATTTATAATGGCAGTAATTTCTTGGTATATCTCAGATTGTAATTCCGTTTTATTGAGTTCGTCGGAGAGTTTTTTTGCGAGCATCGGTAGAGCGGTTGCGGCTGAGTGAAGTTCATACTCAACATTCTTTCTTGCAAGAGCGGTGTTTTCAACTAAGCTGTGCCAGTGTTTTAACCGAATATCTTCAGGTTTGTATTTTCCGCCAATTTTCATTGCCATTTTAATATCGAGACCTGGATAGACGGTTGTGCTAAGTAGGTCATATGCGTTAGTTAATTTTCGTTTATGCGCATCGTAAAGGAAGGAGAAGTTTTTTCCGTGTGCATCGGCATTGCCGATAATGTAGTTGAATATTATAATTTTTAGAAATTTAGACTTATCTAGGGCAGGCTGCGCGCTGTATTTGTCAATAACCTCTAAGCATTGAGCGATGCTGGGTCCGCCCTCGCGCTGGTATTTATGTTGCGGTGGTATTCCTAGAACCTGACAAAAATCTTCTTGGTGCAATCTGATCAGTTCTCCTTTTTTATTTGTTGTTCGGTCGTAACGTTCGATGATGTAAAAAGGTAAGTCATTGGCGAACATTATTTTAGTATCAGGCACCATTATGTTGGCTTGTTTTGCCAGTTGCATGCAATAAAATTCATTATAGATACTGCTGGGGAACTCTTTGATCATGGGTTTTATAATGTGAGAGCTTGGTGTGTTGTGCCTTGTGAGGTGAACGGTGTTGTCTAGTAGCTTTACAGCAAGTTTATCTTGGGCGCCAGCGAGTGATAATCGTGCCCCTTCTAACGGTTTTCTATTGAGGTTGTTAATGGTTTCTTGCAGCTGGGTTTGCGTGAGCGACACAATGTCAAATTGATTTTCATCAATTAAGTTGACGTCTTCAGGATATAGTGTGATTGCGCCAGCACATTCTCCACCAATTTCTTTGAGAAGAGAAAAGGGGTTGTTCTCTGAGATGCCCAATGCGCGTGTAATGTGTTTTCTTGCGCCTTCTTCTGGCAGTAAGCCTGAAAAAAAGGCGAATGTTATGTTGTGTCCAAACTTCTCAGTGCTAACGGGTACGCTGGTAGATATGGGGAGGGGGTTGTCTGATGAAAGGTATTCTTTGTTGTATGAAAAAGTTAATCTACCATTATTATTTTGGATTAGTTTTCCTGTGAGTCTGTTATGAAGATAAACGTTGAGTGTGTTTGCCATGATTTTTTTCTCGCTTTACTCTGCTGTTAGCTTAATGCCAAGCATGTGCACGATTCGCAGTGCTTTGCCTATTTGGCAGGTTTCTTTACCCTTTTCTAGGTCGACTATGAACATGATGCCTACGCCGCTAAGTGCAGCAAGTTGTGTTTGTGTTAAGCCCTGTTCTTTTCGGCGATGTCGAATCATTTGGCTCAGTGTTGAGAGGGTGTCTATAGTGGTCATATGCGGCCTCAGATTTATCTAGCTCTAGATAAATATAGCATAATCATGCTCTATAATCAATGTAATTATCTTGATCGGGATAATTTTGGGGGTTTTGCCATAGTTTGAGCTTTAATTATTCCGAGCTCGATAATCGGGCCTTGAGGGTAAACGAGATTCGCCCGGTGCAAAGTAGGCAAGAGCGTTTGAAGGAAGCCGCTAAGCATGGGTTTAAACATGCGATTGTGCCGTTTGCGAATGCGCCTAAGCAAGTGATTCCAGGGATGAAAGTGAGCGCGGTTAAAACACTCGCAGGTGCGTTGGCGGAGGTTTAATTTCTCGGCTGTGTTTTT
This sequence comes from Legionellales bacterium UBA7366, assembly GCA_002469885.1. Classification (GTDB taxonomy): domain Bacteria; phylum Pseudomonadota; class Gammaproteobacteria; order UBA7366; family UBA7366; genus UBA7366. Next base: position 1,906 of record DKOI01000047.1, read on the forward strand.
TTAAATTTTACCCTCACCCTAACCGTCTCCCACAAGTGGGAGAGGGCTAGGGTGAGGGTGATATAAATCATTGCACGATCTGTGCGATATATTTTTGATCTGAAAATTGTTCTCGTTTATGCCCGCTCACGGGTGTTGTATATAGCAATTATATTATTCCTAACGAAGAATGCAGTCAACGTTTTTTTGGCCTTACTTGCGGTATGTTTATGCAGTTTGCAATTTATTTTGGTTGCGATTAGGCCTCAATTTTGTTAAATTACTAAAAAATTACAATAATTTCCGTGCTACCGAAACAAACGTAAACCATAAAAATGCGAGGGAAATGTGATGAGTAAATCAACGGAAATCGGGCTACGGTTAAAAGCTGCGCGAAAAGCAGCAGCTTATCGCACTGCTTGTGCTTTCGCAAACGCGCATGACATTCCAGTCTCCACTTATTCCCAGCATGAAAATGGAAAACGTGTTCTCAATGCCGACATGCTTTTACAATATAGCGAGCTGTTAAGCATCTCGCCAGGCTGGTTATTGTCAGGGGTGGGGGAACCTTACATGGATGGTGTCGGTGTTGTTGAAAAGAAAGATATCATTGAGCGCGAGTTATATTCTTTAGATGCAAAAATGTTGCCATCAACAACCATGGCGCCTATAGAAAATGATATTGCCTGGGTCGATATGAAATTATTTAACGAAGTGTTACTGCGTTTCGTCCCATTACTGCAAGATACAACGCTGTGTTTTGACACGTCAGAATTAATGTCGTTTGCAACAGAGGTTTATAATGGTGTCATCATGACGTCTGCAAAACAGTCTGATAAGTTGGCGATGATTGATTTGTCGATCACTTCTTTGAAGCGTGGCGCACTAAAGCAAAGCAACATCGTTCCCGTAGAAAGAAAATCCGCCTAACAGCGCTCATTGTGCGAAGGGGGATGTGTGGTTCTTCATAAAGATGTATTAACAGTTTCATACAAGCATCGCTTTGAAATAAAAAAATATTTCAAAGAAGTGGTGGGTTTGTATGGTATTGATCACGTTTCTTTAGATCTTGTTTCACCTGATGGTGAAATGTTATTTTTTTCTGGAACGCCTTCTCATGGTTATGAAATCTGCTCTCGCGGATTTGGTCAATACGATGGTGCAATTTCACCAACCTATTATAAAAAATTTGAATTTTATTGGTGGAAAGATGTCGTCCACGGTCGGTTCAATGATGAGATTAACTATATCCGTGATATAAAACATAAGTTCCGCCATGGCTTTATGTTGGTGCGACACTGGAATGATTTTTACATCATCTATTCATTTGCAACTAAAACACTCAATACAGAATTTCCTTCTGTTATCGTTAACCACCTAAATCATCTCTTTGGCCTAGGTGATTATCTCTATAACGAAGTGCGTGATACTTATGCCGAATACACAGGTGTTCATAAGCCGCCTAAAATCACACAATTTTACCCCTTCGAGGGTGGTGCGCCTCAAGCGCGATACGATGATCAGTATGAGCTGTCAAAAGGAGGAATTTTACTTAAAGAAAATGCATCGTTAGTGTCTAGTGGACCATTAAGGTTAGTTGTGAACAATAATATATAAAAACCATAGGGGAGCCACCTTTGTTTTACTTTACAAAAGTGGCGATAATTAATTTTAGAACATAAAAGTTGGCATCTATGAACGAATGGCGAAAATTTATTTTAGGTTGCACTGTTGGTAATGTGCTTGAGTGGTATGATTTCATACTCTACGGCTATTTTGCGCATATATTTTCAGTTTTGTTTTTTCCATCAAGTAGTGAGTTTTTATCATTATTTTTAGCCTATGCGGTGTTTGCAATTGGCTGCGTAATGCGTCCTGTTGGTAGCGCCTTTTTCGGACATATTGGTGATAAACTTGGCCGAAAGAAAGCGCTGATGATTACGATCATTCTCATTTCACTGGCAACGATTAGTATGGGTTTGTTGCCCACTTATGCTGAAGTGGGCGTTGCAGCCCCAATACTTTTGACGATGTGCCGTTTGTTGCAAGGCATGGCGGTGAGTGGTGAAGAAGTAGGTGCTGCTGTTTTCCTCACAGAAAATGCACCTTTAGGCAGGCAGGGTCTAGCGGGCGCGATCATTCTTAGCAGTGTCTATACCGGCTTGTTGCTGGGCGCTATCGTTGTATTTATAGTGATATATTCTTTTTCTCATGAAGCTTTACTCTCGTACGCGTGGCGCATACCTTTCTTGTGTTCATCCGTGTTTGGTGTGATTGCGTTTTATATTAGAATGTCTGACGTTGAGTCCCCTAAGTTCATTCAACATAGTGAGAAATTACACAGTCTTCCATTTGTCCAGGTGGTGCGACATCACTTGATGGCCGTCGTTGGTACGGTTGCCTTGAGCGCTATTTTAGCCGTATCAATTTACTTGTTTGTAGTTTACCTTCCCACCTTTTTTACAATGACCTTATACTTGAGCCTGCAGCAAGCCTTATTGGTATCGGTGGTTGCATTGTTTGTTATGTCTATATTAGTTTTGTTTGTCGGGTTGTTTGCCGACAGGGTTGGTACACGAAATGTCTTTGCAGTTGGGTGTTTAGGGTTTATCGCGATGGCTTATCCTATTTTTTTGTTGTTGTCTTACAAAACATTTTGGGGTGTGTTCTTCGCAGAAACGCTATTGATTGCCTGCCTTGCATTGATTGCAGGCTCAATATTTCCTTTGCTCATCAATAATTTTCCGGTTGATGTTTGTTACACCGGCGTTGGTTTGGGTTTTAATATTGGCATGACGGTCTTTGGCAGCACAACACCCTTGATTGTTATGAGTTTAATTCAATATACGGGCAGCAGCACATCACCATTTTGGTATTTATTCTTTTCTGCTATTGTATCCTTCATAGCGCTTCCTTTCTTTACAGACGGTAGGCCTATAATTTTAGAAGATACATTTGAAGGTGATATGCTTTTGGAGACAGCAAGATGAGTGTTCGGCCAGTTCTAAAAATGGGGCATCCCTGTTTATTCCGTGTCAGTGCGCCGGTAGGCGAGATCAACAGTTCTGAGACAAGGCGTTTGATTAAAGATCTCTGGGATACAGCGTTGCATTTGCAAGGAGCTGGCATTGCGGCCCCACAAATTGGATGTTCTCAACGCGTGATTCTATTTGGCGTGGAAACGCCTCGTTATACGCCTGAGAGCAAGGTGCCGACAACTTTGTTAATTAACCCGGAAGTGGAGGTGTTAGATGATACACAAGAGTATGGTATGGAGGGCTGTTTAAGCGTGCCGGGTTTGCGTGGATTGGTGCCTAGGTTTGCGCGTATACGCTATTCAGGGTATGATCCTGATGGTCATCGCATTGAGCGAGAGGCTACAGGGTTTCATGCCAGGGTCGTTCAGCATGAATGTGATCACTTAGATGGACTATTATTTCCTCAGCGTATGCAAGATATGTCACAACTTCGGTTTGAAGATGCTGAGAAAGTCAAAGAGTTAAGTGAAGGCGATGTGCAGCTTGAAGTCAGCACAGAATAATCTATAGAGGCTGTATGAGCAAAATCCATGTGCGCGGTGCACGCACGCATAATTTGAAGAATATTGATATCTCCTTGCCTCGCGATCAACTAACTGTCATTACTGGCCTGTCAGGGTCCGGTAAGTCATCGTTAGCCTTTGATACGCTCTATGCAGAAGGGCAACGGCGGTATGTTGAGTCTTTATCGGCGTACGCAAGACAATTTTTATCCATGATGGAAAAACCCGATGTTGATCAGATTGAAGGTTTGTCACCCGCTATTTCCATTGAGCAAAAATCAACCTCACACAATCCACGTTCTACCGTGGGTACGATTACTGAAATCCATGATTATATGCGCCTGTTATTTGCACGAATAGGCCAACCAATTTGTCCTACACACCATCTCTTATTAGAAGCGCAAACGGTTAGTCAAATGGTCGATATCATTTTGGCGCAGCCAGAAGGCGCAAAACTCATGTTGTTAGCACCCGTGGTGCGCGATCGAAAAGGCGAGCATCAACAGTTGCTGCAGTCCTTGTTAATGAAGGGGTTTATCCGTGCACGCATTAACGGCGAGTTAGTTAATATCGACGAAGCACCTGCATTAGAGCTGCGGAAAAAACACACGATTGAGGTGGTTGTCGATCGATTCAAAGTGCGCGATGATCTTAAAACGCGATTGGCAGATTCGTTAGAAACGACGTTAGAGTTATCAGGCGGATTAGCGACGATTGCATACCTTGATGAAAAGAAAGAATGTTTATTTTCAGCCAAATTTGCGTGTTCTGAATGCGGTTACAGTTTATCAGAATTAGAGCCACGATTATTTTCCTTCAACAATCCAGCCGGCGCTTGCCCTGATTGTGATGGTTTGGGTGTGGAGCAATTCTTTAATCCTGAAAGAATTATACATGACGCACAAGTCAGTCTAGGCGGCGGCGCAATCCGCGGTTGGGATAGGCAGCATCTTTATTATCACCAATTACTGTTATCGTTAGCGGAACATTATAAATTTGACATTGACGCGCCGTTTGAGTCTTTGCCTGACGATATTCGCCAAGTGATTCTGTTTGGTAGCGGTGAAGAAGATGTTATTTTCACGTTTTGTAATGAGCGTGGACGCAAGTTTACAAAAGAGCAGCCTTTTGAGGGTGTGATTCCTAATATGCAAAGACGTTTTCGTGAAACTGAATCATCATCAGTTCGCGAAGAGCTTTCAAAATACATCACCAGTAGAGCGTGCGTGGGTTGTGACGGCGAGCGTTTGAAAATTGAAGCGCGTAACGTGTTTGTGGGTAAGAAAAGTTTACCTACCTTGAGTGCAATGTCTATTGAGCAAGTGAAAGCGTTTTTTGATAAATTAGCACTGACGGGAAAGCGTAAAGAAATCGCGGATAAAATTGTCAAAGAAATTCAAGACCGTTTGGGTTTCTTGGTTAACGTGGGGTTAAATTATTTGAATTTATCCCGCAAGGCTGAGACGTTATCAGGTGGTGAGGCGCAGCGCATTAGATTGGCCAGTCAGATTGGATCGGGCTTGGTTGGTGTGATGTATATTTTAGACGAGCCTTCGATTGGTTTGCATCAGCGAGATAACCAGCGTCTTTTAAGTACCTTAACGCACTTACGTGATTTGGGTAACACTGTTATTGTTGTTGAACATGATGAAGAAGCAATATTAAGTGCTGATCATGTGGTGGATATTGGTCCGGGTGCGGGCGTGCATGGCGGCACAGTAGTTGCTAGCGGAACCCCTGAAGAAGTGATGAATAACAAGAAATCGCTAACGGGCGATTATCTGACGGGCCGAAAGAAAATCGCTGTTCCTAAGGAACGTTTGCCTGTTGATAACAAACGGTTGTTACGTATCACGGGCGCTAAAGGTAATAACTTAAAAAATGTGTCTGTGAAAATTCCGATTGGCTTAATGACGTGTGTAACCGGCGTGTCGGGCTCAGGTAAATCGACCTTAATTAACGACACTTTATACCCATTGGCTGCGACTGAATTGAATCGTGCGACACAGTTAGAAGCTGCACCGCATAAATCGATCGCAGGTTTGGGGCATTTAGATAAGGTTGTTGATATTGATCAAAGTCCTATTGGGCGCACACCGCGATCTAATCCAGCAACCTATACCGGCATTTTAACACCGGTGCGGGAATTATTTGCAGCGACTGAAGAGGCGAGATCGCGCGGTTATAAGGTCGGCCGATTTAGTTTTAATGTGAAAGGCGGTCGTTGTGAAGCGTGTGAAGGCGACGGTCTGATTAAAGTGGAAATGCATTTTCTTGCAGACATTTATGTTTTGTGTGATGTGTGTAAAGGTAAGCGCTATAACCGTGAAACTTTAGAGATTCATTACAAAGGTAAAACGATCCATGACGTGTTGGATATGACGGTTGAAGACGCGCATACGTTTTTCAAGCCTATCCCAATGTTGGCGCGTAAATTGCAAACATTAATGGATGTGGGCTTGTCTTACATTCGATTAGGGCAGAGCGCGACGACCTTGTCTGGTGGTGAGGCGCAACGCATCAAGCTGGCGCGTGAATTATCAAAACGTGATACCGGCAATACACTTTATATTCTTGATGAGCCAACGACCGGGTTGCATTTTCATGATGTGGCGAAGCTGTTAGAAGTGATTCATCGATTGCGTGATCACGGCAATACGATCGTCGTGATTGAGCATAACTTAGATGTGGTGAAGACAGCCGATTGGATTATTGATCTTGGACCTGAGGGCGGTGACGGTGGTGGTACCATCATTGCAGAGGGTACTCCAGAAGCAGTTGTTAAAGTAAAGGCATCACATACGGGCCATTTCTTGAAAGCGCTTTTATAGGGGTAGGCATTCTGTTGTAGTCTGTACAAGCAGCGCGAGAGCGATGCGCCTGCAGGAAGTGCGCGAAGCGCCTCAACACCTATGTTGATTTGAACCCCGCAGGC
>DKOI01000084.1 GCA_002469885.1 Legionellales bacterium UBA7366
CCTACCTGTGTCATGCATCTTGCGGCTGAAAGCCATGTCGATCGGTCTATTGATGGTCCGGCTGGCTTTATTGAAACCAATATATCGGGGACCTTTAATCTTCTAGAGGCGGCAAGAAAATATTATTCTGGGTTAGATAGTTCTGCGCAGGAGCAATTTCGCTTTCATCATATCTCTACAGATGAAGTGTATGGTGACTTAGAAGGTACTGACGAGTTATTTACCGAGGAAACATCTTATGCGCCGTCATCACCTTATTCTGCCAGTAAGGCCGCTTCTGATCATCTAGTCAGAGCGTGGGGACGCACCTATGGACTTCCTGTAGTTATTACTAATTGCTCGAACAACTACGGTCCCTACCATTTTCCTGAAAAGCTTATTCCTCATGTCATTTTAAAGGCTCTTCAGGGTAAACCGCTGCCTATCTATGGCAATGGTTTACAAATACGTGATTGGTTGTATGTTGAGGATCATGCCAAAGCCTTGATAAAAGTTGTCACTGAGGGTCGTATTGGCGAGACCTACAACATTGGGGGCCACAACGAAAAAACTAATCTTGAAGTGGTTCAAACTATTTGCGACCTTCTCGAAGAGCTCGCGCCGGACAAGCCCTCAGGAATAGACAATTATCGAGATTTAATAGCCTTTGTTAAGGATCGTCCAGGCCATGATGCTCGTTATGCTATTGATGCTTCAAAAATTCAGCGTGAGCTTGGTTGGGTGCCAGAAGAAACATTTGAAACTGGATTGCGGAAGACCGTGCGTTGGTATTTGAATAATAAAGGCTGGTGGGAAAGAGTGCTGTCGGGAGATTATCTGTTGGAGAGGCTGGGAGATTAATATGAGTTCAAGTTATAAAGGAATCGTGTTAGCAGGAGGCTCTGGTTCACGACTACATCCAATTACCAGAGGCATATCTAAGCAGCTATTACCGATCTACGATAAGCCGATGATTTACTATCCAATCTCCGTATTAATGTTAGCAGGTATAAGGGAAATTCTAATCATTTCAACGCCAAGTGATATCTCAAGTTATGAGCGTTTGTTAGGTGATGGTGCAGATTTTGGTCTTATGATTGAATATGCTGTGCAACCAAGTCCGGATGGACTTGCTCAAGCCTTCGTCCTTGGAGAGCAGTTTATTGGTGAAAGCAATGTAGCCTTGGTCCTTGGCGACAACATTTTTTATGGCCAACACTTCTCTGATAACTTAAAAGCAGCGACAGCCAAAAAGGGTGGGGCGACGGTTTTTGGTTACCATGTGAAAGATCCAGAACGCTTTGGTGTTGTGGAGTTTGATGAAGCAGGGAAAGTTCTTTCGATTGAAGAAAAACCCCTTGTGCCTAAATCAAACTATGCTGTTACAGGCTTATATTTTTATGACAATGACGTCGTTGAAATCGCTAGGTCTATTGTGCCTTCATCTCGAGGTGAGCTCGAAATTACCGATGTTAATAAGGCTTACCAGGCCAGGGGGGATCTCAATGTTGAGTTGCTCGGGCGTGGTTTTGCTTGGTTAGATACAGGCACTCATGATTCCTTGATGGATGCCGGTCAATTTGTGCAAACGGTCGAGCAGCGGCAGGGTCTGAAAGTCGCTTGTTTAGAGGAAATTGCCTTTCACATGGGTTGGCTATCGAAGGCGTCATTGCTTATTCAAGCAGAGGCGCTTAACAAGACTAGTTATGGTGAATATTTACTAAAAGTTGCCGGTGGCTATAAATGAATGTGGTTAAAACAAAATTGCATGACTGCGTAATCATCGAGCCAAAGGTTTTTGGCGATGAGCGTGGGTTCTTCTTGGAAACATTTCAGTCTGAACGATACGCTGAGCTAGCGGGGATAACATTACCGTTTGTGCAAGACAATCATTCCCGCTCATCAAAAGCGGTGTTGCGTGGCTTGCACTATCAGAAAACCAAGCCCCAAGGGAAGTTGGTTAGGGTAGTAAGGGGTGAAGTTTATGATGTTGCTGTGGACATTCGGCAAGGTTCCTCCACCTTTGGTCAATGGGAGGGCGTAATCCTTTCAGAGGAAAATAAAAGACAATTTTGGGTGCCACCGGGTTTTGCTCATGGTTTTTTGGTGCTGTCAGATACGGCTGATTTTGAATATAAATGCACTGAATATTATGACGCCTCTGATGAAGGTAGTGTTCTATGGAATGATCCTAATTTGGATATCCCATGGCCGATAGTGACTCCTATTTTGAGTGATAAAGATGCGAGCGCTGACAGATTAGCTGATCTAAAGCGATGAAAATTCTTGTTTTAGGAAGTAAAGGTCAACTCGGAAAGTGCCTCAACGATCAGTTAGGTGTTACGCATCATGATGTTGTTTATACCTCGCGTGGGCAAATCGATATTGCTGATTTTGAGGCAACCAAAAACAAGATTTTAGAGATTGCTCCAGATGCGGTAATTAACGCAACTGCTTTTACAGCCGTTGATAAGGCTGAAGAAGATCAAGAAACGGCGAATCTTATTAATCATCTTGCGGTCGCTAATATTGCGGTTGCTTGCAATGAGCTAGATTGCTGGTTGATTCATATATCTACTGATTATGTATTTGACGGTAGTTCTAAAATTCCCTATGAAGAATATGATCAAACCAACCCTCAAAGCGTTTATGGCAAAACCAAATTAAAGGGAGAGCAAGCAATTCAGTCTTCAGGATGTAAGCATATTATCATAAGAACGGCTTGGGTGTTTAGTGAATACGGTAATAACTTTCTTAAAACAATGTTGCGATTGGGTGCTGAGCGCAGTGATCTGCGTATTGTAGGAGATCAAGTTGGTTGTCCTACCTATGCTCAAGACATAGCCAAAGCGATTATGATTATCCTAGATAACGTTACCTCAAAAGAAGTATCTTCATATCTTTATCATTTTTCGGGCAACTTTTGTTGGTCTTGGGCTGATTTTTCTCAAGCTATTTTCGATGAAGCTTTGGCGCTTGAAGTTATTGCAACTAAACCTAATGTTGTAGCCATAACCACAAAAGAATTTCCAACTCTAGCAAAACGGCCTGCGCAGTCGGCGCTCAGCTCAAACAAAATTAGATCTTCTTTTGGGATTAACCCATCGGATTGTATGCTCGGTATTCGATCGTCGCTTATCGCTATTAAGAACGGATCGTGTTGAAACATGAGCAGAAAAGCAATTTGTTAATAAGGGTTGAGTTACGATTATTGGCGGAGCTTGTTTTGTTGACTCAAGACTTACAGCTGGTTTGAGAGGGTGAAATATTCATCCCGATAAATATGGTTTTAGTCTGAGTAATCACTTAGATATAAGTATTTATTTCGATGTTGAAGGCATCGACTTGCTTTATAAACTTTTAGGCGTAAGCACAATTATTAATCTCGTTGCAGACCATCGCGATCTTGTCCGCACATTAAGTCGCTATGATGATATAAATGTTCAAGGTGCGGAAAATGTGTCGCAAGGCCGCTTCTGAGCACAGCATCAGTAAAATTATTTTTACAAGTTCTATTGTTATTTATGGGTTTGCTCCAACTTTCACAGCCGAAATTGGTGAACTTTCCCCAAAAACTAAAATCATGACGAAGGTGAGATCTTCATTTGCTCTTATGAGATTAAGGCTTCCACATGAAGAAACGTTATACCGAAGGGCAGATTATCAGAGCGATCAAGGAGCACGAGGCTGGCGCTAAGGTCGATGATCTTTGTCGGCAGTTTGATATTTCGGCGGGCACGTTTTACAACCTGCGTAGTAAGTTCGCGATGTAGCCAATTTATTCTAGTTTTTGGCAGGGGACGAAGTCAGTGCGAAGGTCAAGGGCCATGAAGTCGATTTGACCTGCATACTTTTAACGCTCGCGAAGCGAATCGTTTCGGGCTGTTGCCAAGTCAGCGAGATAAACGCGTTTAACCCGAGGAAAGCTAGTCATTAGCTCGGCAAAGTGCTGACCTATGAAGCCCATGCCGCAAAAATACAATATCTGCATGCATTTGATCATTTTGTTGAAGATCCTTTGCGACAGTGGCTTTGGCCCATTACCGATTGGGGTGTTCAGTGCGCTGGTGAGGGTTATTCATTAGGAGAGGGAGGGGAGCCTAATGGATCAAATTAAGAGAGGCGTTATGAGGTTCATTAATAAGCATATTTAATAGGCACCTTCTTTGGAGACCATAACACTGAGCGTGCCAAAAATAATCTCAATATCCTTCCAAAGTGACCAATTCTTCGCGTACCAAATATCCATGTCGACCCGCTCTGCATAGCTGGTGTCGCTTCGACCGGTTACCTGCCATAACCCCGTACACCCCGGCCTGCTAGCCAAATAAAAGCTCTGATATTCGCCATAGAGTGCGAGCTCTTCAGGTGTGATCGGGCGAGGACCAACTAAACTCATTTCACCTTTTAAGACGTTGTAGAGTTGGGGCAGCTCATCAAGGCTCGTTTTTCTAAGAAAAGCGCCAATCCTCGTGATTCTTGGGTCATCTTTGAGCTTGAAATGGGTGCTCCATTCTTTTCGACTTGCTTCATCCGTCTCTAGCAACTGGGTCAGGATTTCCTGCGAATTCTCGACCATACTTCTGAATTTATAGCATTTAAAAATCCGCCCCTTTTTGCCGACTCGTGAATGGCCAAATATAACGGAACGACCCGTCGTTCGGACGGTAATCGCTAGCAGAAGAAAGAACGGCGAGAGCGCGACGAGTCCGATACCAGAAGCACAAAAATCAAAAATCCGTTTCAGCGCTCTATTTATGAAGCGCTGTGAGTTATTTCTTATTTTCATCAAAATAATAGAATCCTTGCCGACCGTTTCGACCTCAACACCAACGCTGCCTAATTGTGATTTAGGGGGCACCAAACTCAAATCGCAAGGGGAGAATTCGAGTCGCCTAATCAGTTTTGCGGCAGTGGCAGTTTGCGCCTCCTCATCCAAAGCAATAATAACTCTAGGCGCGCCCAGTCGCGCAAGGAGGCTATTTAGCGAGCCCAAGTTCTGAACCACTGGGATGTGACGCCCAACAATTTCTATTGAACTAGAAACATCTTGTTCAGTGAACACCGCATCAAACGACTGCGTGTCTGCTTCGTTGTTTTTGGTCTTGGTTGTATTGGCGACATCGATGAAAAACCGCACCCGGTATCCTAGCGATGGAGACGTGAGCAGATTATGAGCAACCTGTTGAGCAGCGGTGCCGACGCCCAGAATGATCACGTTTCTGTGCCAGATGCCAATCAATCTCATGAGTTGCCTTGCGACGATGCTAGCAACCGAGATACTGAATCCAGCCAAAATCCAAATCAAGACGGAGATCTTTGCGCCCTCTGGATTGACCAAGTAGGCCGTTGATGAAAAAACCAACATAAGTCCTATCGTATTCCAAGTCGTGCCAACAGCGCGCCAATGGCTCCGACGGCTGAAGTACTGACCAAGAAGGTACTGAATAACGCAAAAAGGGATAAATATGATGATAAGTCCCAAAAATCCTAGTGTAATTTCTTGAATAAGGAATCGTTCAGCGGCATAAATCGCGGCTGCGAGTCCTAGGAAATCAAAGGTCACGATGATCATAGCGCGAAGGTATTTTTGAGATAGGAACCGCAATCCAGAGCGACGCAGTGCTTTTGGGGAATTTATCTCATCAAGACTATTAAAAATAGAGGTTTGCTTATCCAAAGGCCGTTTCCAAGTTGCTCGACGCGGAAGATAGCACTTAAACCAAAGATTTTACACTAGATTTCATAATGTAGAATCCAATAGTAAGTAGTAGATGATAGATAGCATAAAGTTTCGAGGAACTCGCCGTTTAGGGCCGTAAGCAAATGGGCTCCGATTAAAAACGGAGCAGAACTAAGTCGTTTTGAACGAAATAAGTCTGGTTTGTTTGCTGCTTTTGAGAGTAAGATTGATGAGTGTTTGACTTAGAGTTTCTATTAGGAGTTAGTAATGTTTAAATCGCTTGGGTTTTTCGCTCTAACACTATTGCTTACCGGTTGTGGTGGTGGAAGCGGTGGTGGATCATCTGATGGTGGGCCAACGGGTTTTGCGCCAACGTTGTCTGTTGATGGCACGCAGGTAACTACGCAACCGGTGGTTGTGACCGTTGACGAAAATACGACATCAGTGGCTTCGATCACTTCAAGCGGAGGCACGCTTTCCTTAAGCACGGCTGGCGATGGCGCTTTATTTGCCCTGTCTGGCGGGACTTTATCTTTTATCGAGGCGCCGGATTTTGAAGCGCCAGCCGGCGATGGAACAAACACCTATAATGTTAGGGTCGACGCGACCGGCGCGAGTCTATCCTCGGCGGTTACCTTGAGCGTGCAGGTTCAGGATGTTGTTGAGGGCATCGCGTTGGATGGTCGTGTCGTTGACGGGCCCGTTCGGGACGCCGACGTCTTTGTTGATTTGAATTGTAATAAGGCGGCGGATGATGACGAGCCAACCGGTAAAACCGATGCA
>DKOI01000026.1 GCA_002469885.1 Legionellales bacterium UBA7366
CTCTTCTGGCGTCCACTCCATCACGGGAGCCAAATCACCCGGTATGTGACCCCCTACTAAGTAATATTCTTTCGAGTAACTCTCGAGTAAATATAAATAGGCTGTTAACTCGTTAAGCTTAGCCTCACCTTGATTAAAGGGTTTACGTTTTACGATCGGCACTGTCGGCACGGCTTGGTGCGCAGCCCCTTTTGGTTTTTTAAACTCAGCCGCTTGCTGATCAATAAGCTTAGTGCGCTCTATCAGCCAATGCTTCTCTTGGCCCTTCGAGATTGCCACAACGGGTTTTTTTATGTACCACGGTAACTCCGATAGTAAAAGCTCGGCATTACCACAAAGCGCTCGAAAGTACCCTGACATAATTTCCGATAACGTCAAGGTGTCTTTATCGATAACCCTCACAACAGAACAATTTGATAAATAATTCAAGTTACTGACAAGTCTTCGCTGCTTACTGAGCGCATAGGAAAAAACCTCACGGCCAATACCTTTTGTATTTGCCAGTTTTAATATTGAATGAATCTCAAGCGTGATATTCCAAACCGCCTTGACTGCATTCGCACTATAATGCTCACCTAAAGTGCTAACCTCGGCTGTAAGCGGCTTAGGCGAGGCTTGATTGAAATTATCAACAAATAAGGTCTTGTGAAGCGCTCGCTTCGCCTCAATGATGGTAGGAAAATTTTCACTTAAACGTCTGATGATATTTTTTTGTGGCTAAATTAGCTTTACCCAGTCCGGCCATATTGATTTACCCTGTATTAATTGAGGTATGTCCGTATACTGAATTATTCTTCCCTGATCTTGATTATAACAATAGAGCTGTGCGTCATCAAACGCGCAAAAATATTACTGGCATTTTTTACACACGCCGTAGATATTAAGAGAGTGATTGGTGATTATATAACCCGCATCCTTTGCAATTTTTTCTTGCTGATCTTCAATGATGGGGTCAACAAACTCCTCAACATTCCCGCACTCAACACACACCAAATGATCATGGTGCTCACCTTTGTTAAGCTCAAAAACAGAATAGCCTCCTTCAAAATTATGCCGCGTAACAAGCTCGGCGGTTTCGAACTGCGTTAAAACGCGGTAAACCGTTGCTAAGCCTATATCTTCAGAGGTTGAAAGAAGGGCCTTATACACATCCTCTGCGCTCATATGATTACCTTCGGAGGTTTCAAGCACCTCTAAGATTTTCAATCTTGGATTGGTTACCTTTAACCCAACCCTGCGTAAATCTGCATCACCCATACTCAACACCTCGCACTTAATAGCAATCTCATTATGAATCAGGTATGATTCTGCCTCTAAATGATTGAAATAGCGACAATATTATGAAAAAAATTATATTAATCCTCATCTCCCTCTCGGCAATCGCGCTTAGCGGTTGTATTCACACGCTAAAAGCCGATATACAACAAGGCAATGTTGTTACTCAATCTATGTTAGATCAATTAAAACCCGGCATATCAAAAACGGAAGTGGCTGACCTACTTGGCTCTCCCCTCCTACAAAACACATTCAACGATAATCGATACGATTACGTCTACACCATAAAAATCGGTCACGGCAAAATGACAGAACAACGCATCACCTGTTATTTTGATAGCGACAGATTAATCAAAGTGGTTGGTAATTTGCACCCGGGCATTGAGAAGACCTAATGACAAATATCAGAGACAACGCCATCTATCTAGTCGTTTCTGTCATCATTCTTTTCTTCATGTGGTCAATCAAACCAACGTACGATATAACACCACAAGGCATCTACCTCCCGTACGCAAGCCCACAAAAAGCCACTGATCCGAAAGCGATAAAACTCTACAAATACACACCGACAAATGCGAAAACCTTAGGCACAGTGCGCGCGCAATACCACCTAGAGGCAGATGAGCCAAAAGGTGTCGATGCAATTACAGACTTTGCCATCAACAAAGCCGCTGCTGTTGGCGCTGATGGATTGGTTATAAATTTTATTGGGTACAGCCAAAGCCCTGAGTATCCCGCGCTCTCAGGATTCCAACTCAAGGCAAACGCTATCACATTACCGAGGCAATAATGAATATCGCAGAAAATTTTTCCTGGATTCTTGTCACACTTTCTTTCATCACCGGCACCATTGCATTAATCGATAAATGTTTTCTTGCAAAATGTCGCCCATTAGGCGCCAATCTTCCTGTGCTTGCTGATTATGCAATCTCTTTTTTTCCAATCATATTATTAGTCTTATTTTTACGGACTTTCGTGGCACAACTCTATTGGATACCGACAGGCTCCCTAGAACCCACCGTCAATATTGGCGAACTCACACTCGTTACACAGTATAATTACGCCATTCACTTACCCATGTCGAATAAAACACTGCTCAACACCGGTCAGCCTAAACGCGGTGACATCATTGTGTTTCATTGGCCTGTCAATGAAAGCGCGAACTTAATCAAACGCCTTATTGGATTACCCGGTGATGATATTAGCTATACCGAAGGCGTATTAACAATCAATGGAAAAGTCGCCACACAACAGTTTATCAGCAACGCCACCGATGTGAGTAGCAGTGGCGCGCACTGGTCTGCTAAAGCCTATGAAGAAAACTTAAGCGGCATTCAACATCAAATATTCCGATGCGACAACACGCAGCACTGCTCCCCGAACATGAATTTTAATCACCTCATCGTGCCTGAGGGACAATACTTTTTCATGGGTGACAATCGTAACAACAGTGATGACAGTCGAAGCTGGGGATTCGTCCCTAAAGAAAATTTAATCGGTAAACTGCGTTTTGTTGTGATGAGTTGGAATAGCGAACTGGGGCGCGTTCGCTGGGAGAGAATTGGCACGACGTTTTAATTGTGATTAATCTCTTGAATCCCCCGCTTTCGCAGAGGATGACGTGAAAGCCTTGAATACATTAACTCGCACGATCACGCCGCGCTTCTTTAGGATCACAAATTAACGTTCGGTAAATTTCAATTCGATCGCCAGCTTTCACCACATCACTCAAACGTCTTACCTCACCGAACACGCCCACTGTTAAATTCTCACGCGTGAGCTCTTCACATAAGGTTAAAATAGTAGACTGCTTAATCGCTAAATCAATCGTTGTGCCTAGCGTGACGCTAAGCGGCAACACCCATTGCTGATCGACTCGCGCATACGCCACTTCAACTCTAATTGTTTTCTTCGACATTTTGGTCCCCCAGCACAGTATTGGCCCGCTCGACAAATGCATCCACCAGCTGGCCTGCAATATGCGAAAAAACTGTCCCAAAGGCAATATAAGCCCAGCCACCTCGGTGTTCATACTCCATATGCAACGATACCTTACAGCCCTCATCACCTAATGATTTAAACGTCCAAAGCCCTTCTAGCTTTTCAAAGGGACCCTCGACCAAGGTCAGCGCGATGTGCGTATGCGGCGTAAGCGAATTTCGTGTCGTAAATGACTTCTGAATACCCATACTTTCCACACCAATTGACGCCTCAACCGTATGATCATCACGCTGATATATTTTGGTATTATGGCACCATGGCAAGAAATCGGGGTAGGATTCAATATCGTCTACTAAGTCATACATTTGCTTATTGGTGTAGCTAACTAACGCACTTCGCTCTATTACCGGCATATTGATTCTCGTGTTTGGAGTTATGGCAATATTAATACAATATCCGCCCTAAATCCATTCAAAATCAAGGGTGCCTCTTGTCTATTTCCACCCCAGACTGTTATCCTTAAAGTATACAAACATGTTTTCACAGGAGGTGAACAATGAAATCAAGGATGATTAAAACAACACTCGCACTCTCTCTAGCCGCCTGCTCACAAATAAGTTTTGGTGCCTACACAGCAGTCAACGGTGTCGCAACTCGCGCACAATCTATGCAGGCCTTCGTCGGTGTAGCTGATGACCCTTCTGCAATCTTTTACAACCCAGCTGGTATCACCCAGGTCAAAGGCACGCAAGTCGACGCTTCAGGTGTGGTGCTTTTTACTGATCAAGATTACAAGAACTCCGCCCTCCCTTCAAACCCCTCTACAACCTCTAAACAAATACCTTACGGTGCCAATGTATTCATGACGACAGACACAGTCAGCTCCGTTCACTTAGGTGTTGGCATCTACGCCCCGTTCGCCAGAGACTCTAAATATGATGTGAATGCTGCTACTTACGGCATGAAACATCTCGCCACTATTACACGCATCGATCTAGCACCGACCCTTGCTATGGATATCAATGAATATGTGTCAGTCGGCTTAGGCCCAGTCTTATCCTATGTCACCGAAAGATCAAGCATCATGGGGATCTACACAAAAGGTAAAGGACAAGGTTACACAGGACAAGCCGGTGTTCTTTTCAAATTACCGCACCAAATTAAAATCGGCCTGAGTTATCTTGGTAAAGAACATTCTCGCACAACCGGTAATGGTGAAATGACAGGCTCGAATGATGCCTACACAATGTATCTCAACTTTCCGGACATCTATCGCATTGGCGCCTCTTGGCAAATCAATGAAAAATGGTTTGTCAGCGCGGGTTATGAGTTAGAAGGTTGGTCTTACCTTAAGAATGTGAAATATGACTACACTGATCCAACCTTAGCCGCATTTGGACAGATCACCGTTGACGGAAAAGACTCCTCTAACTTCCGATTCGGCGTAGATTTCAAACTAGATGAAAACAATGAATTCATGGCGGGTTATTCCTACGTTGAAGCCGCTATACCAACTGATTACATCATCCCTGCAAAACCCGATTATAATGTGAATTATTTTTCTCTAGGTTATTCTCACTACATGGATGCTTGGCGCTTTGATGCTGGATATGAATTTGGCGTTTCATCAACCAGAGAAACAAGCAGCGCCTTTTTCCCTGGTGATTACGACGTACAAGTCAGCTGCTTCTCTCTAGGCGTTTCTTACAACTTCGATAAGTAATTTTACACACCTCATACTAGCTCATAGAGAATAAGTCCATTCAATATGAGCTAGTCTTTTTCAGATTTATTTGTTAGTATTCAAATACGTATCGAAAGTATACGTATATCTATATAAAAAAAATAAAATAAACGGACACTACTTTTACTGTTAAACAGAGGTAAGGTTATATGGAACATATCAAATCCATTATTCACAAACGCAACGAGCAATATAAAAAACATTCTTTCATACAATTCATGCAAGATGAAACCATTCCTGCCAAAACCAGACTGAGCTACATACCATACGGCGTATATTTCATCATGACATTTGCCGATCTTAATAAATACCTTTTACCAAACAATGTGTCTGGCAGCCCACTCGAAACCATAATCACCACTCACGGAGAGGAAGACAGCAAGCACTGGGCATGGTTCTTAAAAGACATGGAAACCCTAGGGTACAATGCCGACCTCACTTTCAACGATGCCTGCAGCTTCATTTGGTCAAAAGAGGGCCTAAGAACCCGCATGTTTTGCTACAAACTAGCACAACACGCATTAAATGCTGACCCGTTAATGAAAATTGTTATCATTGAAGCCATAGAATCCATGGGGAAAGTGTGGCTAACAAACACTGTTCAAATAACCAAAGAACTAGGACTCGATGATAAACTCATTTACCTTGGACAATACCATCTAGATCGCGAACTAGGCCACGCAATGGGGTCAGAAGAGGACGTCATAGACTCCATCATAATACCAGCAGAAATGCGGCCTCACGCTGAAAGAGTCATACTTGAACTATACGATGGAATGGAAGGCTACAACCAAGACCTCGTTGACCGCGCACTGAAAGGACATAAATTATTTAAAACAAAAAAATACGAAAGGAGTATTACTGATGGAGTTTCATAACAATCTCATTATTGGCGGAGGCCCTGCTGGTATTCAAATGGCTTATTTCTTAAAAAAAAGAAATGAATCATATTGCGTGCTTGAGCGTGACGACAAAGCAGGCAACTTTTTTGCGACACAACCTCGCCACAGAAAATTACTTAGTATTAACAAAAAACATACTGGGTATTCAGAACGTGGATCACAACTTCGGTTTGACTGGAACTCATTACTCGACGATGATGGCACATTAAAAGCATCGGACTATAGCGATGAATACTTTCCAAACCCTGACATCATTGTGGATTACAGCAATGATTATGTTGAAAAACATGGTTTGAATATTTCATATAACACAACAGTAAAGAAAGTCTCCAAATCTGGAGATGTCTTCACCGTTGAAACAACTGACGGAAAAGAACTTCAATGCGAAAGACTCTTTGTAGGAACAGGCTTATTTAAAGAAAATATTCCTGCAATAAAGGGCATAGAACATTGTGACACATACAACTCTGCGTCTATAAACCCTAAAGATTACACAGATAAGCGCGTCTTAATCCTAGGCAAAGGTAACTCAGGATTTGAAACAGCGGATAACCTCATTGAAACAACAGAGAAAATTACAATCTGTGGCAGTAAGCATGTGAAACTCGCATGGGGATCACATTACGTTGGTGATTTACGCGCCGTAAACAATAATTTCGTTGACACATACCTCTTAAAGTCGCAAAACAACATATTGGATGGCGATCTTCGCGAAGTACGCAAAGAAGGAGACGAGTTAATAGCAAGCATATATTTTGAATCACGAAAACGTTCTTATGAATTCCCTTTCGACAAAATCATATTTTGCACGGGTTTTAAATTTGATGACGCTATTTTCGATGACAGTTGCAAACCAGACCTCACAGAATGCGGTCGACTGCCTATGATGACATCTAGCTGGGAATCAAAAACAACCAAAAACCTACACTTTATTGGAACAATCATGCAAATGCGTGATAGGAAAAAAACAATGAGTGGGTTTATACATGGATTTAGACACAACATTGAAGCCCTAGATCAAATCATTGACCCTCAACATACTTGGAGAGAGCAGGCAGACCTTAAGCTAGACCCGATGGCG
This sequence comes from Legionellales bacterium UBA7366, assembly GCA_002469885.1. Classification (GTDB taxonomy): domain Bacteria; phylum Pseudomonadota; class Gammaproteobacteria; order UBA7366; family UBA7366; genus UBA7366. The sequence goes on from DKOI01000026.1 coordinate 6,944, forward strand.
TTGACAGGTCACATAATGAAACGAATCAGCCACACTCCCGCTATGTTTTTACAACCTGGATTCTTGTGTGATTTGTTCTGGCTAGACAAAGAAAAAAATACAATAAAATTCTGGCATGATGTACCAAGAGACTACGCGAGGGATCATGGCTTTATTGATAACGCATTTACAGTATCACTTGAGTATAAAGAATGTGATGAGAACCAAAACCCATTGACCATGCCACGCGGCGTGGGTGTGGCAGAAGACTTCTACTTACACCCTATCATCAGGGAGTTTAAAGAGGGAAAATGTGTCAATACATACTTCCTACCGGATGACTTAGATAATGATTGGTTCATCTTGCCTGATCATTTGGAGCTGATGAAAAAAATCTCTTCATCAATCTTTGAAAGCGTCAGTGTAAAGCAGGTTGAAGTAACCTAAAAAACGTTTTGGGCATTCCTTTTAAGCCAGATCACTCTGGCTTAAAAGGCGCTTAAGATAAGAAGCATTATGAAACTTTCATTTCAGAAAATTGTGTCAACTCAGTAGTTAATAGGGCTTCAAAGTCCGTGGCTGGTAATGGCTTACTAAAAACATAACCCTGAATCTGCTGACAATCTGCCTCTTTCAAGAAGGCTAACTGTCCTACATCTTCCACGCCTTCTGCAAGCACCTTCAACCCTAGCGCTTGGCTCAACATAATAACCGCTCTAACAATCCCCTGATCATCAGCATCTTTTAAGACATCATCAACAAAAGTTTTATCGATTTTTAACTTATCAACTGGGATACGTTTCAGATACTCCAAGCTCGAATAACCTGTTCCGAAGTCATCAACAGACAATTTAACGCCTAGCTCTTTGAGCTGACACATCTTCATGATTGATTTTTCGACGTTATCTAATAAAACACTTTCAGTTAACTCAACTTCTATGAATTGAGGATCAACACCAACCTCGTCGATTATGTTTTTAACCACCTCAATAATATTATCCTGTGCTAGCTGGCGGCCTGACATATTAAGCGCCATGCTTAATTCAGGATAACCATTATCTTGAAGTTTTTTCAACTGAGTACAAGCCTCACGAATCACCCACTCACCAATTGGGATAATCAAACCATCATCCTCTGCAATAGGGATAAAGTCAGCAGGAGAAACCATTCCTAGCTCAGGGTGAATCCAGCGAATTAACGCCTCTGCACCACTAATTTTTTCTTGAGCGATATCAACAATTGGCTGGTAAAATAGCACCAACTCGCCTCTCTCAAGACTTGTACGTAATTTAGATTCTAACTGTATCCGCTTGTCAATTTTTGATGTCATTTCTTTATCAAATAGCTTCACATTATCTCGACCAGCATCTTTAGCCTGATACATAGAAATATCCGCACTTTGAATCAATTGACTAGCCGTTTCACCGTCTTGAGGGTAATATGCAACCCCAACACTTGCCGTAATCATATATTCATTTAAACCAATTTCCACAGCATCTCTTAAAGCCACACAAAGCGATTGAGCCACTGTGATTACATCTGATTCATCATGCACATCATTCACAACAATAACGAATTCATCCCCGCCCATACGAGCCAAGGTATCACTGGCACGCAAACATTGCTGGAGTCGTTTACCAACAACGACCAGAAGCTCATCACCTGTGCCATGACCTGCACTATCATTAATTAACTTAAAGTGATCTAAGTCAAGAAAGATCACCGCTATTTTCATGTGATGTCGTTTAGCAAGAATAATAGATTGATCAATACGGTCCAATAACAATGAGCGGTTAGGCAACCCTGTTAAAGCATCATGTGTTGCTTGATGCAACAACTGCTCTTCCATTTTTTTCCGCTCTGTCACATCAACAGATCCCGCAACAAAGTGTGTTACATTCCCTTTTGAATCAGGTACTGGAGAGATAAACAATTCATTCCAAAACAATGTACCGTCTTTTTTATAGTTCCGAATAATAACGCGCTCTTCTTTATTATTTTTAATAGCATTACGTAACTTCTCAACACCAGCTTGATCTCTGTCATCTCTTTGAAGGATCTTTGGATTCTGCCCTATTAATTCTTTCTCAGAATATCCGGTCATCTTTACAAATGCAGGATTAACAAAAATAATGGGGCAGCCAGGCTGCGTCATGTCGGTGATCATCACACCTTGCATGCTCGCTTCAATGGCTCGTTGACGCAAACGCAACGATTCCTCACGATGCTTCTGCTCAGTAACATCTCGATAACTCCAGATACGTCCAACAGTCTTATCACCCATGCGGTGAGGCTGTGTATGTGTTTCAACAATTGTACCTGATTCTTTAAAAACAACGTCACTCAACATACCTGAGAGCTCAGGATCATCATAAAACTTTGAAGCTTCTTTAAAAAGCAATTCGGGATCTGTAACATGATCAATAACGTGTTGAAAGGTTGCTTGCTCATCACCGGTATCCAGGTACTCTTGGGGAATACTCCACATATCAATAAACTGCTTATTAATATCCACGAAACGATTGTCACAGGTTACCACGAGGATCGCATCACTGGTCGAGTTAAGTATAGAACGCGATACCGCCAACGCATTCTCTAGTTCATCTGTTTTTCCGGAAACATGATCTACTCGCTCATCAATAGAGCCTTCACCTTCAAAGAGCGCAATCGTTCGAACACTCTTGTTCACTATATTTTTAGCCCACCTGTCTATGTACATTTTAAGATCATCGTCTGCAGGGGATACGCCCAACATCTCGGCAACATTCACCGTGGTCGGTTTAATGCCCTTAGCAAATATTTCATCAGAGGCAGCCAAAACAGTTTTATAGTTAATCAGATTATCAGGCATCAGCAGAACTCCATTCCCACAGAAAACATCTCTAGAATACTGTGGATTTAGACTAAATAATAGTCGGGAATACCCTTATTGATTATTTTATAGACACAATATAAAAGGCTAGCTCCTAAAGGCTGCGACTTGTATAATCTCCGCTACTAACTGAACAACGACTAGGCCACCTGTCTTTATGAGCAAATCAAAGAAAAAAACCTCAGGCAATGAAATTGCGCTGAACAAAAAAGCATTCCATGAATACTTTGTTGAAGAAACCTATGAAGCGGGTATCGTTCTGCAGGGATGGGAAGTAAAGAGCTTACGTGAGGGGCGCGTTCAGCTGGTTGACAGTTATATTCTATTAAAGGATGACGAAGCATGGTGGCTGGGTGGACTGATCACCCCACTACTCTCTGCTTCAACGCACATTCAAACTGATGCACAACGCACTCGAAAACTATTACTTCATGAGCGAGAAATCGCTAACTTGAATGCCTGCGTAGACCGCCAAGGCTACTCGGTGGTGCCCATTAAACTTTATTGGTCAAAGGGGTATGCGAAGCTTGAGATCGGCCTTGTGAAGGGTAAAAAGCAGCATGATAAGCGCGCAAGTGACAAAGACCGGGATTGGAAGCGTGAAAAACAACGCCTTGTGAAGGGAATGCGCTAATATATAGAATGTTTTTACTCATAAGAGTATAATAAAAATATGGGGGTGACCTGGCTTCGACGTGGGTTACGAAACTTTAGGAGCATGTCGAGAATGTAACATAACTCGTTAAAATTTTGTTGCAATATGATAATTGGCAAAACTAAAGCCACAAAACGTGTAGCTGCTAACGATGCGAGATTCGCTGAGGTAGCTAAAGCCGCTTAATAACCGGCACCGTTCCATTAACAGTGTTGTGCTTATGCACGCTGAGTCCTTCGGGATAACTAATGGTCACTTTTCATAAGCTCGCAAGTGAGGTCCTGCCTGAGGCCAAGCTGTTAAAAAGTTTCAGGCTAGCTGTTTGTGTATCCCGTCCATCAGATTACAAACAGTTAAAACAATGATGTGACTAAGCATGTAGCGCCGACAGCGTAGAATTTGCGGACGCGGGTTCGATTCCCGCCGCCTCCACCAAACAACCAAA
>DKOI01000094.1 GCA_002469885.1 Legionellales bacterium UBA7366
CGCTTTTTCAATTGTCTCAATTGATGCGGCTCTTTGTTCATCTTGGATTTCAGTGATAAACCAATGGTCAACAATCGCTAGCATAGGTTCGATAGTCTTTTCGATGTCTTTGTCAGCTAGAATGCTAAACACCGCGAACACTTTTCCTTTAGGGCTTAATGATGAAATGTTATGAGCGAGTAATTTGCTAGCAGCGGGGTTGTGTGCAACATCTAGAATAGTGGTGACATCGCCGTTCGATACTTCAAAACGACCCGGCAGACTAGCGGTTCGAATGCCGTTCTCAATTGATGATTTGCTAACAGCTATTGTGTCTTGCATTGCTGTCACAGCCATGATGGCGGTGCTGGCATTTTGAATTGCAAGCAACGGTTTTTTTAAGTGTTGATACGCTGTATTTGAGCTTGACCATGACCATTCATTTTCTTTCTCTTTAAAAGAAAAATCAACGCCTGAAAAATAAGCGCGGCAATGATGATTTTTGGCTTTTTCAATCACGCTTTGCGGCGCATCAGTATCGCCACAAATAAACGGAATATTGTCACGCAGTATGCCGGCTTTCTCCGCGCCAATCGCCTCTCGTGTATCGCCCAATCTATCGGTGTGATCAAGCGCGATACTTGTGATGACGGCGCAACTTGGGTCAGTAATGTTTGTTGCATCCAGCCTGCCACCTAGGCCCACTTCGAGTAGAGCAACATCGGGTTTTAGTTCGCGTATTATTAGCAGCAGCGCCAGGTGCGTAAATTCGAAGTAGGTTAAGCTCGTCTCGCCACGCGCACCGTCAATTTTTTTAAAAGTGTTGCAAAGTGTTTCATCACATACGTTTTCACCATTGATCCGAAGCCGTTCGTTAAACGCAATGAGATGTGGCGAGGTGATCGCGCAGACTGTTTTGCCTTCTTGCAAATAGATGGATTCAAGCAAGGCAACGGTTGAGCCTTTGCCGTTTGTGCCGGCAACGGTAATGACAGGAAAAGGGAGTTTTATGAGGCCCAGCTTTTCACCCACCCGTGTGATCCGATCTAGACCTAAGTCTATTTCGATGTGGTGAATTTTTGTGATGTAATCTAACCAGCTGTCTAGCGTCATGCCCATATCCCCAGATTTCAGATCTGGGGATATTATCATGTTTTGTGCAGCGTTACACTGTGATATGCGCATCACCCGGCCGCCATTCACAGCCACACAAACCATCGCTTTGTAAGGCGTCTAAGATGCGTAATACTTCCTGTGGGTTGCGGCCGACTTTTTCATCGACCATGCTGGCATAACGAATGACATTGTTTTTGTCGATGATAAAGGTCGCGCGGCGTGCAATGCCTTCATCTTCGTCTAATATGCCCATCGCAGTCGAGAGCTCTTTTTTGATATCGGCAAGCCAGGGGAACGGACTGTCTTTTAATTGTTTGTGATCGTTCCTCCAAGCGAGATGAACATACTCGCTATCAGTCGATGCGCCAATGAGCTGGGTGTTACGTTCTTGCAACGCTTTCTCAACCTTTCCAAAGCCGTGAATCTCGGTTGGACAGACAAAGGTGAAGTCTTTTGGCCAGAAAAACAACACTTTCCATTGGTTCGCATAGCTTTCATGGGTGATCGTCTCAAAGGCTTCGAAGTGCTCAGCGCTCACGACTGCGGTTAAAGAGAATTCAGGTAATTTTTGGTTTGTTGTTAACATCTCATAATCCTATTAAATGGGGTGGAGTGTTATTATCGCTGGTGCTGTTGTATAATTAAAATTGATTAAACTTATCGTATTAATAGTTTTTTACAATGAGAGGATGGTATGACATTACAAGAGTTAAAATACGCGGTCGCCTTAGCAACAGAGCGTCATTTCGGTAGAGCTGCTAAAGCGTGCTTCGTCAGTCAACCCACCTTGAGTATTGCGATTAAAAAATTTGAGAAAGAACTCGGAATCGCCTTGTTCGAACGCGACCAACAAGACGTGCGGGTCACCGAAACAGGAGAGCGGGTCATCGCGCAAGCTAAGCGTGTGCTCGATGAGGTCTGTTCAATTAAGCATCTAGCCCAAACCGGCCTTAATCAATTGAGTGGAGTGTTAAAGCTAGGCGCCATTTACACCATCGCCCCGTATATGTTTCCAATGCTTATCCCGAAGCTAAAAAAAGCCGCGCCTGATATGCCGCTTGAAATTCAAGAAAATTATACGGAAGAATTTCGCCCAAGGCTGCGCTCTGGAGAGGTTGATGTGGTCATGCTAGCAACGCCGTTTAATGAGCCCGGTATCTTCACACAGACGCTCTATGAAGAGTCCTTTGTCGTATTGATGCCAAGTGATCACCCGCTAGCCGCATTAAAAGAAGTCACTGAAAAGCAGCTGATGTCAGAAACGATATTGCTGCTGGGTAATGGACACTGCTTTCGCGACAATGTGTTGAAAGCCTGTCCAAAATGCTTCTCACCTAAAAACAGTAAGCTCACAACCATCGAAGGCAGCTCGCTAGAAACGATTCGCCTCATGGTCGCATCCGGCATGGGGATAACCATCCTGCCCGTGACAGCCGCAAAATCCAGCCCCCATATGAATAAAGTGCTCACTACGCGCCCACTCGTGGGCAAGGCACCCTCAAGGACAATCGCGCTAGCCTGGCGTTCAAGTTTTCCACGTCCTAAGGTGATTGATGTGTTGCGTAAAGCCATTTTGTCCACACCCCATGAAGGTGTCGATTTATTGTTGTGATCTTACACATCGGTAAAAGAGCTTAAATATCAATAAGATGCAATCTTATCTTCCGACTCCCCACAATGTTATCCACAGATTCTGTTGATTAAAGTTGTGTGCACAAAATAACAGTCCTTAATATTTCCTTAAGCTCGGTCCTGTATAATCTGTGCTAATAGAATAATAAGGCACCATTATGAAAGATGCAGAGTTTAAAGAGTTCAAGTTAAGTCTCCCTAAAATAAAGCGACGCTTAAAAACACTATCCGATGATACCGAGAAGAAAATAAAAAAGAAGGATGGCTTTACAGCCTTGCAGCTGTGTGAAATTGTATACAAATACAAGATGATTCTTGAGTTTGACCCATTTTTAATCTGCTTTCTCCAAAGCGCAAATGATTTCCCGGCGTTATTAGAAAGCAAGACAGAGTCGACTGCCTCTGTGTTGTTAGGGCTTCCAGACAAGTTCCTCCAGCATTTATTGCCACATTTGAACACAAAACAAGCCGTTACATTTTTCAATCGCTGCAAGTCAGCTAAGCTCCTCCAGTTACTTGGTGTGTATTCCAAGCTGAATACTGGTTTTCTAGATGAGATCATAAAAAATCCGTTGAAATATAAAACATACTTACTGTTTGAGTTATTGCTTGAGTTTGATCGATCAGTGGTGGCTACAAAAATTAACAGAAATGCTTCATTGTGGGGTAAGGCCATTGAAGCGGTAATAAATGATAACAAAACGCAAGTCGACCGGTACGGGCTAGGAGAAACAACTCAGATTGACTGCTCCGTGTTAACACCTTTTTTGAAATTTGAAATTAGCTCTTTGTCTTGTATCACGGCTCTGATGATTAAGAAGCACAAGAGTCATTGGGATCATACGGGTATCATAGGTTTGCTTGTAGAGGTGGATAGTCATAGTGTGGATGTCGATTTTCAGCGCGTCATGCCAGAATTGGGACTAAGAGCGGCTAAGGATTCGATTGCGCTTTATGATGGTGTTAAGAAAATAAACAGTGAATTTAAAGGGAGAGAGGTGACCTTGTTCGAGTGCAAAGAAAACGATGAATCTGCACCTGCCTTTAAGCGCTTTCTCCAGCATTGCAAATTGCTTTCTCAAGCCGCTAGCGCAACAAGTCCGCTCTCACCTTTAGCGGTAAAATCATTGTTTAGCGCATCGCCTGAATCAGAGTTACGTTTGAAATACGAAGCGTTGAGAGATGAGTTGATTAAAAAATCAGATGAATTTGAATCTGTTCACGAGGCGGATACGAATCCAAAGTCAGGCCACATGTTAACAGGGTATGATCGAGAGCGGCTTCAACAATCCGGTCGACAAGCACCAAAATGACACCGTTCTGAACACCATAATTAATGCTTTAATATCAAGTGTTTAGCATCTTATGTAATAAGCCCCCACAGAGTTATCCACAGTTTCTGTTGATGAATTGTATGGGTCTCACATGGCTGGGTTTCAAATATGTTTTGCATATATATTTCATATCAATTAAAGTTCTCCCTGAATAAACAATAAGTTACAAATCAATACAGGGAGTGAACAGATGCTGTTTCAAAAAGAAGAAAACCGAAAAAAGTATATTCTAGAGTACTATTCGCGTAAGCGAGCGAAAAACCCGCCACCGAGCTTTTCTGAGGCTTTATCCCTTCAGAGTGTAAAGCAGAATGCGGGGAAAGGTGTGTTCATGTTGTGGCCTATCTTTGCCTTTCAATCCATACAAGTGAGTATGCGCGCACAGCAAGGTGCAATTGCTCAAAAGGTGTTTCCAAAAAGCCTAGCACGCACGGCGTTTGATATTTATCGCCATGACGGTGCCTTTAACTTGTTCTCAAAGGGCGCGGGTGTTGCGGCAGGGTATGAGTTGATACGTTACGCGACCTTAAAGGCCTTGTTTGTGACGCATTGCTCAACGATGGGCGATTTGATTGTTACCAATACATTGCCGGAATCACTAAAAGGCGGGTTCTCTGCTTATACCCTGACTTGTATGGCGGGCGGTGTTTACGGTTCATTGGCGGATTTGATCATGGCGCCGGGGGAGGCTTGGAAAGGACATAATACTATGCGTGAGGTCCCTGGGGCTGGTGTTAAGTATGACGCCAGGCTTCACGGAACGTTCCCGCAGGCGTTAAAGGCTAAATACCAAGCAGGCGATTTGACAGCAATTGGTGTGGCAAAAGCGCCATTTCGTGGCGCTGCCTTGAACTTAGGGCGTCAAAGTGTCAACACAGCGACTATCTTAGCCACGTTGCCTGTGTATGAGTGTGGGGCAAAGTATGCTCTGGGGTTAGAGCCTGATGAGAAGCTTTCTGCCAATATGGGGATTCTAGTAAAGTTAGCTGCAGGGTTTACAGGTGCATTGCCTGGAGCTCCCTTTGAGGCTGCGCGTGTGCGTAAGTATATGCCAGGTTCGGAATGCAATAGAGGGGTTGTTGAAAGTCTGAAGGACTTACATCAAGCTGGCAGTAAGTTGTATCTAGAGGTAGCAGCTAAAGCAGGTCAAGAGGTTAATCCATTTAAGGCGAACCTTGCGGGTCTGCGTTATATGACAGCCGGCTTACCGGCTAAGATCTTGTTAATGTCTATAGGAGGTGCATCTAAGGCGTTATTGATGGAGAAGGATGGTGTCAGCAATCTATTTGGGGCAGGCTGGAACAAGCTAAGTTCGATGGGAGAGATGTTATTTTCAGAGAAAGTTTCAGCATCCACTCAGTCGAACAATGAAGAAGCAAGAGGTGTGCAGCGTCAAGGGAAACCATCACCGTAATTATGCTAAGTGTATCGTTTCTTCGTTTGTGAAATTACAGTATGCTATGAGATATCAATCACGTAATGGTATCCAAAACATGTCTAATATTATTGCAGATGAAGAACGATACGGTGCTAATTATTATGCACCTTTACCTGTCGTGTTAATACGGGGTAAGGGTGTGACTGTCTGGGATGAGGCGGGTAAGCAATACCTCGATATGATGAGTGCCTATTCAGCGGTGAGTCATGGCCACTGCCATCCACGATTACTGAAAACGCTAAATGCTCAAGCCTCAGAATTGGCTGTTGTCTCTCGTGCGTACTATTCGAACAAGCTTGCGCCGTTCTTAAAGCGTCTTTGTGAGTTAACAGGGTATGAGAAAATCGCGCCTATGAACACAGGCGCTGAAGCGGTTGAAGTTGCCTTGAAGTCGTCGCGTAAGTGGGCCTATACCGTTAAGGGCGTTGCTGAAGATAAAGCAGAAATTCTTGTCTGTGAGGGCAATTTTCACGGTAGAACCTTAGGGATCGTCAGCTTCTCAACGGAGCAAGCCTATAAAGCTAATTTTGGCCCCTTACTCCCCGGGTTTAAATCTATTCCTTTTGATGATGCGGATGCCTTAGAGTCTGCGATTACCGAAAACACCTGTGCATTCATTGTCGAGCCTATTCAAGGTGAAGGGGGCGTACGTGTGCCGTCACCGGGTTACTTGAAGCGTTGCGCTGAAATATGTAAAAAACATAATGTCTTATTGATTTGTGATGAAATCCAAACAGGGATGGGCCGCACGGGCGAGCTCTTAGCGTGTCAACATGATAATGTGAAGCCTGACGGCGTCATTATGGGTAAGGCACTGGGGGGCGGGCTGATGCCAGTCTCGGCCTTCCTGTCAAGAGAAGATGTGTTAGGCGTATTTGAACACGGTGATCACGGCTCCACTTTCGGTGGCAATCCGCTGGCAGCTTCGGTTGGGCTTGAAGCCTTGAACGTCTTGCTTGATGAGGGGTTGATTGAAAACTCAAAAAAACTCGGTGACTATCTTTTGGAGAAAATGCGTGAGTGCAAATTGCCGCTCATTAAAGAGGTGCGTGGAAAAGGGTTGTTCGTCGGTATCGAGATTGACCCTGCCGTGGCAACCGCGCGCGAAGTTTGTTTGGCGTTATTAAAAAATGGCGTATTGAGTAAAGAAACGCATGAGACAGTGGTGCGACTTGCGCCACCGTTAATTATCACAAAAAATGAATTAGACGATGGCATTGCTGTCGTTATTCAAACCTTAAAAGAAATACAAAAAGGATAAATATGAATAAACGCAAAATTGCGGTTTTATTTGGCGGACGTTCTAGCGAGCATGAAATTTCACTCATTTCAGCAGCGTCCGTTATTCAGCATTTAGATCAAGCGCTATTTGAGGTTGTTCCCATTGCAATTGACAAGCAGGGGCGATGGTTGTTGCATGATATCGCAACGTTAAACTATGAAGATAATGCTATCGTCATCGATGAAGAAGCCGCACCGTTGAGCCTTTCTTTAGCGGCTAATTCTTTTAATGCCATTGCGGATGTGGTGTTTCCTGTGATTCACGGTGAGAACTGTGAGGATGGTCGATTGCAGGGCGTGCTAGAGGCCTTGAAAATTCCCTACGTCGGTTCTGGCGTCTCCGGATCGGCTGTAATGATGGATAAAGTGCTGTCGAATTATGTCGCAGAACAAGTGGGTGCAAACGTGCCAGATTGGATTAGCTTCAGAGCGCAGCAGTGGGAACAAAACAAAGTAGCGTTAATTGCAGAGATTGAAGAAAAGTTAACGTTTCCAATGTTCGTCAAGCCTGTTGTCACAGGCTCAAGCATTGGTGTTTCAAAGGTGAGTGTTGCGATTGACTTAATTGCAGCGATTGAAGAGGCTTTCGAGTTTGATACGCATGTTATGGTGGAAAACGGTGTGATTGGTCGCGAGCTAGAAATTGCTGTCTTAGAAAATATTGATGACATCACTAAGCCGCTTGTGAGTATGCCGGGTGAAATTGTGCTTCATCACGACTTCTATTCGTATGCGGCAAAATACCTTGATGAAGATGCTGCTGGTTTAGACTTGTCACCTCAGTTACCCAAAGGGCTTGTGGGCCGTATGCAAAAAACGGCAGCCTGTTTGTTTAAAGCGATGAATGCTGAAGGCTTGGGCCGCGCAGATTTCTTGTATGACGACGTCAGTGATAAGCTTTATTTTAACGAAATAAATTCTTTGCCCGGGTTTACGTCGATTAGCATGTATCCCAAAATGTGGGGTGAAGCGGGTCTTGGTTATAAAACGTTGCTCACAAAACTCGTTGATTTAGCGGTCGCGCGATTTGAGCGTACGTCAGTGTTAAAATCTAGCCCGATGGAGCTAGCCGTAGAAAATAGCTAACGATAATAATAGTGTAAAACGATGATTCGAATTAAAAAAATGATTGCACTGTTGGCGGCAAGTATAGCTGTTCCACTGTTTGCTGATACTACCATTCCGATGATCAGCGTTTCTCCTGAGGTTTTGGAGAGTAATGAATCGGGTGTGGATGATGATCAAATTCAGCGAGTGGGTGCAACGCGTTTGCAAGACGTTTTGCATAACACGCATGGGGTTCAGATATTGAGTCTTTCTGGCGGACAAAATCCTATCATCTCAATTCGGGGTTTTGGACAAAATGCCTTTGGGAATACCTTAATGGTTGTTGATGACGTACCTCGGCGGCATATCGATCAATTAACACCGACGCTTTCGATGGTTGATTTGAATGACATTCAGCAAATTGAAGTGGATGCTAGCAGTCAAAGTGTGCGTTACGGTGATTCGGCGGTTGGAGGCGTTTTGCGTATAGAAACAAAAGCGCCTGAAAAGCCTGTCAGAACAATTGGGGCGACCGTCGGGAGTTATCATGCATTTCGCTATAACATGCGACTCTCGGAGTTGCTTGGCAATGGTGTTTACTATGATCTGGTTGGTTCGCGAACTCGCTCTGATAATTACCGAGATCATGATGCGTCGTCGCATGCTGTGATAAAAACCAAGCTGGGTTTTAAGAATTCGTCGAGTGATAGTTCGCTGCAATACATCTTGTTTAATGGCGCAACCCAGTATCCTGGTGTGTTAACCAGTGAGCAAGTGGGTGATGATAGGCGGATGAATCAGCCTGGGACTGATGGATTCTTTTCACATTCTCGTATTCAAGATGTGGTAGTGAAATCAGCCTACCATGTATCGCAATCATCGAACTTTGATATTGTGGCTAATTACCAGGTGGATAAAACGTTTGGGAATATGTTTTCTGATTTTCAACAGTCAAGATTTTCAAGACAGATTTCCCCAGTGTTAACAACGGTTTTCAACAATGGCGCAACCTTAACATCGGGTGTTCAGCTTTCAAATGATCGTTACCATTATGAAACGACGTCGAATTACGTAGCAAACGATGGCCGTAAAACCTTGGGTTTGTTCTCCCTTATAAAACTACCGATTAATGAGGCACTTGATTTTGGTTTAGGTGGGCGATGGGCGGGAAGTTATGATGATCTAAATGGAGTCGATAATCTCAGTCGTGTGTTTGTGTCAGAGCAAGCGATTTATTACACTTATTCAGAGCGACTCTCCGCGTATCTTCGTCATTCAACAAACTACCGATTTCCGAAAGTAGACGAGCAAAATAATGCAGACATGAGTGCGCCACCTAAAATTCTCTCAACACAGCGCGGCGACTCTTATGAGGCTGGCCTCAAGTATCAAGACGGCGCGCTCGGTTTAACAGCGGATCTTTATAAGTTGGATTTGAATAATGAAATTTCGTATGTGCCGCCAGCGCCTGATGAAGTCGTTGGCACGAATCGAAATCTTGATCCAACAAGTCGAACAGGCTTGACTCTGGGTGCGTCGTATAAGCTATCAAAAGAGTTAACCGGTAAGTTGGATTATCATTTTGTGAGAGCACGTTTTAACAGTGGTGCGTTTGAGGGTAACAGTATTCCTTATGTTGCTCAAAACACGTTGCGATTAGCGCTCAGTTCAACGTTAAACGATAATATTGAATTAACAGGTGAGGGGCTTTACACAGGTTCGCGTTATGCGGCTGACGATGATGCTAACGTTGATTCTCAGCTGGGTGGTTTCACGATTTATAATGCAAGCGCAAGATATTCTTACAAACAGTTTTCAGCCGCGATCAGGCTCAATAATATTTTCAACAAACACTATTACAGTTATGCGTTGTATGTTGTTCCCTTTGCTGGGGTACCGTACCGAGGATATTACCCAGCCTCAGAGCGTAATGTTAATATGACGGTGACCTATGACTTTGCTTAATAGTTATAAAGGCGCGATAGCATTTGCCATCTTGTTCCATTGTGCATTTGCGCTCGGTTTTATGTCTTATTCTTTTTCGCAGAATGCGGGCGTTCCTGATGCCGTGACTGAAAATTATGTTTCAACGTATTCGGTGAGCAGGGCTCACAAAAAAGTAACGGCCGTAACGACTGGCGTCACTGTGAAAGCGGCGACCTCTGGTGCAAGTGTGCCGGATAAGTTTCAAGGCAATAATGCATTGCTGGCGAGTTTGCATAATGCGATTAAATCAAATATTCATTATCCACGTGCTTCAATCAAGTTGCATCAGGAGGGCAGGGTGAGTGTTGCACTCTGCTTAACGCCAGAGGGTGAGTTGCTCAATGAAAGGGTGGCAGTATCTTCAGGTTTTGAGCGCCTAGATCATGCGGCGATTGATGCGGTGCGTGAGACAAAATTTACTCAAGGAGCGGTCAGCACTACAGCTTGTTTTGATTTGCCTATAACTTTTGCCTTAAATGCGAATAATCCGTTATAATTTTAATTCATCATGTGAGTGATTCTATGAAGCCAGTTGTTAAATCAATTCCTTACACAAAGCCTGAGATGCTTTTTTCCGAATTGTCGAAGGATAATGGCGCTGTTTTTTTCGATAGTGCAAAACCTGGTGAAATTGCACGCTATTCCTATATCGCAGTTGATCCTTTTTTGACGCTTGTGTGCAAGAATGGAGAGAACTTTTTAAACGAGCAAGCGTTGCGCGCTAATCCGTTTGATGCATTAGATGAGTTGATGTTGCGTTTCTCGTTTGAGGCGCATCCTGAATTGCCACCGTTTCAAGGTGGGGCGGCGGGTTTCTTGGGCTATGAAGCGCTGCATAATTTGGAAGAGATTCCTAGGCAGGTCAATGACGATCTTGAGTTCCCTGATGTTGCGATAGGGTTTTACGATATCGTGATTGCATTTGATCATGAGCTAGAGCAAGCCATGATATTTTCTACGGGGTTTCCTGTAAAAGATTACGATAAACGAATGGAGAGAGCTGATGCGCGTATTGCGCTATTTGAAGAAAGGTTGCAATCCTTGCCTCGATTGCAGTTGATGCCTGATGTGACGGTTGAATCCATTGTTTCTAATTTTACACAAGATGATTACTTTGCAGCGACGACAAAATTTATAGGGTATATTGTTGCGGGCGATATCTTCGAGGCAAACTTATCGCAACGATTTCAGGCAACCTTACATTCAATTAATCTTTATGCTTTATACCTGATGTTGCGCGTGAAAAATCCTGCGCCATTTGCGTGCTTTATGCGGTTTGGTGAAACGGTGATTGCGTCCGCTTCCCCTGAGCGGTTTTTATCATTGCATAACGGTCGTATTGAAACACGTCCTATCAAAGGCACCGCTGCACGATCGAATGATGAAGCAAAAGATGAGGCTGTAGCGTTGGCGCTATCGCAGTCTGAGAAAGATCGTGCCGAAAATATTATGATTGTCGATTTGATGCGAAATGACTTATCCCGTGTTTGCAAGAAGCACAGTGTTGTCGTTGAAAAATTGTGTGGTTTAGAGAGTTATGAAACGGTTCATCATTTAGTCTCAGTTGTGTCGGGGCAGTTAGAAGATGAGGCTACAGCTGTAGATTTGTTGAAAGCCACATTTCCCGGTGGCTCAATTACGGGCGCACCGAAAATTCGAGCGATGGAAATTATTAATGAATGTGAACCGCATCCGCGTGGACCGTATTGTGGTAGTGCGGTGTATCTTGGTTTTGATGGTTGTATGGATAGTTCGATATTGATTCGCACCTACGCCGTTCAAGGTGATGAGTTGACCTTTCACGGTGGCGGGGCGATTACCTCTGATTCGATTCCACAGTCTGAATATGAAGAGACCTTAGCAAAGGTGAGAGTTTTAAGGGCGTGCTTGTCTGAGCAGGAGGCAAGTTGCGCTACTGCGCAACCGGCTTAAACTCTGTGTGGTTCGTCTTCGTGTAAATTACCGCACATCTTTTTAATGAATGGAATGCACAAGAAATAAATGATGCTGAAGATTAGCGAGGTTGCTGCAAAGACTCCAAAGGCATGCGTGTAGATATGCAATGATTCACTTGCCGAGACAAGATTCTCTGGGATAGCCGTCATGCTTGCCAGCGTACCGCTTAATAAGCCACCAGCCGCATAGGCTAAGAACCAAACACCCATCATCACTCCGGTTAATTGCCTGGGGACGAATTGCAAAATCATCGAGGGCCCTAAGGCGTTAATCAACAACTCTGAGCTTGATTGGAATGCGTAACTAATCGCAACCCACCAGCTAGAGACGTCATAATTTGCAGAGTGGGCAAGTTGACTTGCGCACAAGATTCCGTAACCGATACTCATGCATAATATGCCAAAGGCAAACTTGGCGGGGATTGAAAAATCCTTGTTGTGTTTTGCACGTTGTGTGTAGATAAACGTGAGTATGGGACCCATGACGAAAATCCAAAAGCAATTAAACAACCAATAAGCTGATGCCGGTATGACAAAACCAAAGAAGGTTCTGTCAACATGCCTATCAACGAATAGCGTTAGGGAGGTGGGCTGCTGTAAGTAGAGCATAGTCCAAATGACGGCAACGCTTGAAAGAATGATAGCCGCAAGCACGCGCTTACGTTCTGGTATGGTGAGTCGTTTGCTGTAATAAGCGATATAGCCAAGGACAGCCGCCGTTGCGACGCAGACGGTGATTTGTGTGAGAAAGAGATGTTCAAGCAAGTTAGCGATAAAAAAAGCTGCTCCCAATGAGCCCACAAAGAATAGCGGCATGGTGTAAGCGCGTATGGGTTCTAGTCCAACAGTATTGTTGGCTTCTTTAAAATTAGGGCGTAATGAGAAAAAGATGATTGTGCCTATCGTGATGCCAATCGTTGCAATTAAAAAGGTGAAGTGCCAGCCGAAATAGCGCGCTAAGAAACCACCAGCAGCCACGGGAATGATTGCGCCAAATTGAATGGCAAGATAATAAAACGTGCAACCTTTATCGAGTTTGGTTTGATCGTCTTGGTAAATCCTTCCCATGATGGCGTAAGGCATGGATTTGAAAAAACCTGTACCAATAATGACGAGGGCGAGTCCGGGATAAAACGCTTCTTTAGACGGCAGTGCGACCAGTGAGTAACCGGCAATCATGAGCAGAAGCCCCAAGCCTAAGCTGCGATGATAACCGATATATCGGTCTGCAAAAAATCCGCCAATGGCAGGTGTGATAAACAGGAGTGCGGTATAGGCTGCAAAAATGCCGTAAGCAGCGGTGTCAGTGTAGTTGTATTCTTTTGTCATGAAGAGAACAAGAAGTGCGGTGACGGTGTAGTAACCGAATCGTTCCCAAAGCTCTGTGATGCATACAGTAAAAACGCCTAGAGAAGGATGGCGAATTAAGGTGTGTTTGTTCATTTTTTTATACCTGCTGTTAGATTATTAATTTAGTTGATAAATTAAATCTTACAGAGGGTGTTTTTGGAGTGTGTTTTTTCAAGCTGACTATTTTGATTATACATTGTTGTGTCCTTAAAATAAGCATTGACATTCTGGCCCCATGCGTCACAATATCAAGCGAGTGTTCAAAAGTCAAGCTGATAGGTTGTGCGAAAAAATATCGAAAATAACATTAAAAAGAGCTCAAAAAGTGGTTTATTGGCCAGCGTAATTTGCTTGCTTGCCACTTTGTTTTACGTCTATGATTATTTCATTCAAGTCTCCCCATCCATTATGACCGTGCAGTTAATGCGTGAATTTAAAATTGACGCAGCAGGTTTAGCAGTGCTTGGTTCCTGTTTTTATTATGCTTATGTTGGAATGCAAATTCCGGCAGGCTTATTGCTTGACCGCTACGGCGCCAGAAAATTATTATCCTTTGCTGTTTTTGTCAGCGCTTTGGGCGTGATACTTTTTGCGCGCACCCATAACTTTTATTTAGCGGGCTTTGCGCGAATGCTGGTAGGGTTTGGTTCAGCGTTTTCGTTTGTCAGTGCGTTATACTTAATCGCTAATTGGTTTTCACATCGTTACTTTGCGTTGATGTCAGGGCTTGTTCAGTTTGGGGCCTGTGTTGGGTCGATTATTGGTTTGGCACCACTTGCTATATTGGTTAATAATTATGGTTGGCGAGAAACTTTAGATGTTGTCGGTATTGTCACTTTTTTTGTTGCGTTTTTGTATTGGTTCGTCATTCGTGATGGCCATAAACCCCATGCGCATCATAGTGAGCGGCCTGGGCAGTTCATTACATTAAAGAAAGTCATTCGAACACCGCAGGTATGGTGGATATCATTAGCCGGATTTTGTTGTTGGGCGCCTGTAGCTGCATTCGGCGCATTGTGGGGTGTTTCTTATTTAATGAAGGTTTATCATTTCAGCAATGAAATAGCTGGGTGGTGGGTCGCTCCGCTTTGGTTGGGGGTTGGTCTTGGCAGTCCGTTCATTGGTTGGTTGTCGGATCAGATGGGTAGTCGAAAAATTCCTTTTTACTTATGTTTTGGCGCCGGCATTCTGGGTGGTGTAATGGTTACCTTTGCGCCGTATTTATCAATTGGCTGGACGGCCTTAGGATTGTTTTTAATTGGCTTGGCGGGCGCTCTGCAGTCACTGACGTTTGGTGTTGCAAAAGATGTTATTCCACCACAGCGCTTTGCGACAGCGTCTGGGTTTATTAATATGGTTGCAGTCTTGGGCGGTGCGTTTATTCAAGTTATTTTCGGCTTTGTTTTGCATGCGGTTGGTCGCGTAGATTATATTAATGGTGTTGCGCAATATGACGTATTTGGTTACCAAGTATCGATGTTGTTGTTGCCAGCAGTTTCTATGATTGGCTTTTTGGTAACCCGTTTCTTCCTCGTTGAGACAAGCTGTCGGCAGGCGCACGCGTAAGTAATGCATTTGTTCCGTTTTTCGCGTATCATTGTGACTCATATAATTAATTAAAAAAACAATGGGGGCAATATGTATTCAAATGATAAAGATCTGTCTGGCTATGGTTCATTAGCAGGGAAGCCTGATTCTAATAAAAAATCTTCTTGGACTTTGAGTCTTTTTGGCAAGAAAAAACAAACACCGATAACTTCAGGATTTCACAAGATTGAAGAAAGGCCTGCGGCTGCAGCTTATGAAGCACCTACGGCTAAAGAATTTAAAACAGCTGAGGCAGAAAAAGTCACGCCAACGACCACTGAGAAAACCATTTTTTTCAAAAAAGATCCTGTGACGTCAACCCCAGCTTATCAGCCAGTTGATGATAGTTTGCAATTATTCATAGCTAACGAATATCAAAAATCGAATTTTTTTGAGTTAACAATTAACGGCAAAAAATATCAGCATGCTCAAGGTGAGATGGCAAAGGATAAAGATGATGATATGCAAAAGTTGGTTTTTATCGCCGCGGATGGAATATCGGATGTTGAGCTGTTAACAAAGCAAGAGTTTGAAACAATGGCTGCAGATAAGTTTAAAGCTTCGCAGGGTAGATGCTTGGTGATGTAGGTTTTTTATTTTAATGGACCCCGGATCAAGTCCGGGGTGACGAATGCGGCGTCTCCCCGGCCCCCGAGCCGGGGTCCATAAGATTAAAAATGGATCCCCGATCGAGTCGGGGATGACGGTAAAAGTGTGCGTCTCAGGGATGACGGTAAAAGTGTGCGTCTCAGGGATGACGGGTAAGCTGTGCGTCGCCCCGGCCTCCGAGCCAGGGCCCATAAAATTAAACCTTACGCCACGTCGTTCCATCTGCCGTATCTTCAACCACCACATCCATCGCCGCTAATTTGTCACGAATGCGATCAGACTCCGCCCAATCTTTATCAATGCGTGCTTGTTTTCGCGCTTTAATTAATGCGTCAATTTCTGAAGGGTCAACGTCACCTTGTAGGAAGTGATCTGGGTTGTCTTGCAGTAATCCTAAGATGTCACCTAAAGAAATCAAGGACGCAGCATAATTGCTAGCAGCAGCTAATTCATTTTCATCGCGCAATCGATTGATCTCGCGTGCAAGGTCAAATAAAACGGACAGTGCAATCGGTGTGTTAAAGTCATCATCCATCGCTTCAATAAAACGTTTAGTGTAATCGTCATCTTTAGGCGCAACACCAACCTCAAGGCCGCGCAGGGCGGTGTAGAGTCGTTCAATTGACGCTTTAGCCATTTGCAAATTATCATCTGAATAATTAATCGCACTGCGATAATGTCCGCTCAATAGAAAATATCGAACCGCTTCAGCTGGGTGTGCACTTAATACGTCTTCAATAGTGAAAAAGTTATTAAGCGATTTCGACATTTTTTCTTTATCGATTCGAATCATGCCGGTGTGCATCCACACTTTAGCAAACGGTGCGCCATTGCAAGCTTCTGATTGTGCGATTTCATTTTCATGATGCGGAAAAATTAAATCAGACCCGCCGCCGTGGATGTCAAAGGTATCGCCTAAATGTTTTTTCGACATTGCAGAGCATTCAATATGCCAGCCCGGTCGGCCAGCGCTCCAAGGCGATTCCCAAGTGGGTTCTTCAGGTTTTGAAGTTTTCCAAAGTGCAAAATCCAAAACGTTTTCTTTATCTTCGGCAGGGTCTATGCGTACGCCGGTTTGAAGTGCTTCAGTATCTTGTCCGCTTAACTTTCCGTATTCGGAAAATTTGTTAACGCGATAATACACATCACCTTTGCTTGTAGCGTAAGCCATGCCTTTGTCGATCAGTGATTCAATCATTTGAATGATCTCTGGCATGGAGTCTGTTGCGCGTGGTTCAAGATCAGGTCGTTTGGTGAGGAGGTTGTCAAAGTCACGGTGCATGAGTTTAACAAAGCGATTAACGAGTTCATCGGTGGCCTCACCGTTTTCTGCGGCACGCTTGATTATTTTATCGTCAATATCAGTGATATTTCTGACATACATCACATCCAGTCCTTGAGAGCGCATATAACGTGCAATGACATCAAAGGCGACATAAGTTCGTCCGTGCCCAAGGTGGCTGTGATCATATACGGTTAATCCGCAGACGTACATGCGGACTTTTTTACCATCTAAGGGTTTAAATGGCTCTTTCTTTTTGGTTAATGTGTTATAAATTGTCAACATTAGTATTTTCTCATTATTTAGATGAAATTTTCCCTTATTGTAGAGGCTCTACAGCATGCTAACAACTGTTCAGTGTGCTAGAGTATTCTTTATGTCTGGAAATACGATTGGTAAATTATTCACAGTAACAACGGCCGGCGAGAGTCATGGTCCGGGGTATGTCTGTATTGTTGATGGTTGCCCGCCAGGGTTGCCTTTGACTGCTGCTGATATGCAGCCAGATCTCGACAGGCGCAAGCCTGGCACCTCACGCTTTACGACGCAACGTCGTGAGGATGATGAGGTTAAGATACTGTCTGGTGTTTTCGAAGGCGTTACCACCGGAACCCCCATCGCTTTACTCATCGAAAATTCAGATCAACGTTCAAGTGATTATGGGGATATCAAAGATAAGTTTCGTCCTGGTCACGCTGATTTCACTTACTATGCAAAATACGGCATTCGTGATTACAGAGGCGGAGGCCGAGCATCTGCACGTGAAACAATGATGCGTGTTGCCGCCGGTGCGATTGCCAAGAAATATTTGAAAGAACATTTCGGAACGCAGATTGTTGGCTATCTAGCACAGATGGGTGATATCACAATTGACCCTGTTGATCTTAATGAAACAAACAACAATCCATTTTTTAGTCCTGACAAATCAAAAGTCGAAGCGTTAGAGGCTCTCATCATTGCCTTGCGTAGAGACGGCGATTCAATCGGCGCCAGATTAAATATTATTGCTGACAACATACCTGTGGGTTTGGGTGAGCCGGTGTTTGATCGCTTGGACGCTGATTTGGCTTTTGCCTTGATGAGTATCAATGCAGTTAAAGCGGTTGAAATTGGTGCTGGCTTTGAATCCGTTGTTCAGCGTGGCACATTTCATCGCGATGAGATTACAGAGAAAGGATTTATCAGTAACCATGCCGGTGGCATCTTAGGCGGCATCTCTACGGGGCAACCTGTTACGGCAAGCATTGCCTTAAAGCCAACATCGAGTCTCGTGACACCGTGTAAAACGATTACCGTTGCGGGCGATGAAACTGAAATTATTACGAAGGGTCGACATGATCCTTGTGTGGGTTTGCGCGCAGTGCCTATTGCAGAAGCAATGATGGCGATTGTACTGATGGATCATGTTTTACGGGATAGGGCGCAAAACAAAGCTTTTAGTTAATACCAACATAGATAAGGATGTCTATATGCAATCTCTTCGACACTGGAATCGAAACTTCCTCTTTTTTATTTTTGCACTCTCCGGTTTTGCCGGTCTAATTTACGAATCCATTTGGAGCCATTACCTGAAGCTTTTTCTCGGGCATGCTGCTTATTCACAGGTGTTAGTATTAGGTATTTTTATGGGTGGCATGGCCATTGGTGCTTGGGCTGTCTCCAAGTGTGCGCGTCGGATTAATCATTTGTTTTGGTACTATGCTTTGGCTGAATTGGTCTTGGGTTTGTTCGCATTTGGATTTCACTGGGCCTATACTTCCGTTACGACTTTGTCGTACGACACTGTTATGCCGATGTTGGGTTCGCCTGCTTGGGTCATGGCGTATAAGTGGGGCGTTTCTGCGTTAATCATTTTGCCGCAAAGCATTTTGTTGGGCACCACTTTTCCGTTGATGAGTAATGCCATTATCAGACGATTTCCAGAGATGCCGAGTTTTGATATTGCCATGCTCTATTTTACCAACAGTTTTGGTGCGGCAATTGGCGTATTGGTGAGTGGCTTCGTTTTACTTTCTTGGGTCGGTTTGCCAGGCACGATGACGATAGTCGGTGTTATCAACTTAGCTGTCGTCGCGCTCACGATCGTTGCGACGGTTTTCATTCGATACAAAGAAGATCAGCAGCGCTCAGTGGTTTCTGATTCAACACAGCCAGAAGCGGCACCTTCAATTTACCGCTTTATGCTGCTAGCAGCTGGGATTACGGGCGCAGCGTCGTTCATGTATGAAATTGGTTGGATACGGTTGTTGAGTATGGTGTTGGGCAGTTCAACACATGCGTTTGAATTAATGTTAAGTGCTTTCATTTTAGGGATTGCCTTGGGTGGGTTTTGGGTGCGTAAACGGATCGATACCTTGAAAAGCCCGATTGCTTTTCTTGCCGTTGTTCAGTTGGTCATGGGGGCATTGGCATTGTGTACTGTTTTGGGTTATGACCAAACCTATTCCTTAATGGCCTTTTTTATGAAAGCCGTCGCAAAATCTGAGCCAGGCTATTTTCTGTTTAATACTTACAGTCAATTCATTGCCATGTTGGTAATGATTCCTGTCACCTTTTGTGCTGGAATGACATTGCCTCTCATGACATCAATGTTGTTAAAGAAAGGTTTCGGTGAAAAGTCTGTTGGTGGTGTTTACGCAGCTAACACCTTAGGCTCAATCATCGGTATCGCTATTGCGGTGCAAGTGATCATGCCAATGTATTCTCTAAAAGCCGTTATCGTATCGGGTGCAGCGCTTGATATTATACTTGCGATTGCATTAACGCTTTGGTTGAAGGGGCGTTTTTTCATTCCTGTTTTGAATTACCCAGGCGCGAGCGCTAATCGTGGTATTGGAATGATTGTTTCTAGTGCTTTAGGTTTGTCAATGTTGGTTTGGATTGGCGGTTTTTATCAGCTAGATCCTAATAGAATGATTTCCGGTGTTTATCGTGGAGGTTCTGCGATAGCGAATATAGGGTCTGATATTTTATACATGCGAGACGGAAAATCCTCCACAGTGACGGTAACAAAAACACCACGAAATTATTATGTCATTGCAACTAACGGAAAGCCTGATGCTAGCATCGATCGCACCCCGAATTCGGTTACGATGGATGAGCCAACACAAGTGTTAATGGCTGCATTGCCAATGTCGATTTATCCTTCATCAAAAACGGCTGCCGTCATTGGTTTTGGTTCAGGTATCACGGCTGCGATTATGTTGGATTCACCAGCTGTTGAGCGCATGGATGTAGTTGAAATTGAGCCTGCGATGGTGGAGGGGGCTCGATTATTTCACCCGCGAAACAATAAGGTTTACAACGATGCGCGTAGTCATATTTATTATGATGATGCTAAAGCGTTTTTCTCTACGTACCAGCGACAATATGATTTAATTATCTCTGAGCCTTCTAACCCATGGGTTAGTGGTGTGTCAGGCTTGTTTTCAAAAGAATTCTATCAAATGACAGCGAAGCACTTAACGCAAGATGGGTTATTCGTTCAGTGGCTCAATACCTATGAAATGAATATGGATTTAATCGTCACGGTTTTAAAGGCGGTAAATGAAGTGTTTCCATACTATGCGATGTACAGCACTTCAAACACGGATATTATTTTGATTGCCAAATCTAACGCGCCTGTCGGGACGCCAGTGGATACTCTATTTAAAACGCAAGCGATCAATCAATCCTTGAAAACCATCGGCGTTGAAAGTGTTGATGACTTAAAATTGCGAAGAGTTGCAACAGAGCAGTTGTTGCGACCTTATTCAAAACTGTTTGCAACACCCGCTAATTCTGATTATTACCCATACCTCGATCTTAATGCTGTTAAGGCGCGTTTTTTAAAAGCGAACGTGACAAATTTTAATA
Source organism: Legionellales bacterium UBA7366 (assembly GCA_002469885.1). Lineage (GTDB taxonomy): Bacteria > Pseudomonadota > Gammaproteobacteria > UBA7366 > UBA7366 > UBA7366. The sequence continues at coordinate 20,452 of DKOI01000094.1, forward strand.
ATGTCGGGTTTGTAGCGCCCATTACAATGTTGGAATCGGACTCACCTCGCTTGGAGATTACTGAAGTGTCTAAAAATATTGGGTATGCGCGTGAAGAGCTCGCAAGGCGTGCATTGGATGTTTTTAAGGGCGTGACGCAATACTCTCAATTTGCAGAGGTTGATGATGTGCCTAAAGCGGTGCGCCCCGTCGTTTCGTTGTTGGCACCTAAGGTAAAGCGCTGTATTGGGATACCGGAAGAGGGGCGTTGGTATAATGCGTTGTTAGTGGCAGGTAGTGTGATGTCGAATTATTTAAGTGAAAAAGACTTAGAGAAAACCTATGCCATAATTGCTCAACGATCTTGCGTAAGTCAGATGACATTAAAAAATCAACAACTGTTTTCTTTTTTCGAGGCCGTTGGAAAGCGAGACGCTGCGCAAATGAGCAAGATTGGAATAACGATGCTAAGTGATACGCCTGATTTAAACAAAAAAACACAAGCCTATTTTTTAACGATGACAATGCTAGGTTTTTTAGCCGACGAGCATTACCAGAGCGCAGCAATGGCCTGGAAGAAATTTGGTCCGCGGATTTATAAAAATGAGGTTCCGACAGGATCGATTCATGTCATACTAGCTTATACGCAGGCTCATTTGAAAAAAGGCTGAGGTGGGTTGCATCCCCGCCGTTAGCGTGCGGGGATGTATGGTTGCTTGAAAGGTTAGACTCGAACAGTCCCGCTTTCCATTCTTTCATATTGTGCTTGATCATCAAGCTCGGCTGCTTCTTGGTTCTCATCGTTGTTTGAGCAAATTTTAAAAAAGCCTAGGCAGTTGGTTAGCCTTGTCATTATTCCATTCGGTTGAGACTCGACTTCTGCTACAGGCTGATTGGTGGCTTCAATATCAAGCTGGCTTTGTTGGCGTAAATTTTCTAATTGTTCAGGCGTTGTTTGCGCAAGAAAGCGTTTATAAACAATCGCCGTTCCAACAAGAATACCCGCACCATAACCTACGGTGATGCCTTCTAAATTTTTTCCTAAAACAAACGTGCCCAAGGCGCAGCCAATCATGCTGATTCCCATTTGAGTGACTACGCTGACATACATAGGGTAGCGAGTATCGTTAATGCCGCGCAACATCCCGATTGAAATATTCCTTATCGCATCGGCAATTTGAATGCCCATCATGGTCGGTAAAATAGCTTTAAGCTGATGCATCATTGAGTCGTATCCATCAGCGCCTTCTTTGATGTACCCACTAGCAAAAAGCTTGTTAAAGACGAGGCTGGCGACTAGAACCAGTGCGGCAATGCTAAAACCAATTCCCATGATTAAGTGGCCCATACGTCTAATTTTGGCGCGTTCAGTCTCGTTACGATTAAACAGATAGGATGCAATGGGTGTTGCTGCATTGGTTAGGCCTACCTGAATAATAATAAATAGAAACGAAAACTGTGTCACGACTTCGTTCATGCTTTCTGCTTGTCCGGGGTTGAGCAGCCATCCCGCAAATACGTTTGTCATGTAGACGGCAAAAAGTTCGCTGAATAAGTTGATTAAGATTGGCCAGCCAATGCTCCATAGTAATTTGACCGTTGACCATGATTCGCTAATATTTCGACATGTTTGTGTTGGAGAGAATAAATTAACGACCGAAAAGTTATACTGATTGTATGCAGGGTTGCGTTTGTACCACTGATCGAAAACAAGTCCGTTAACCACGTGGCTGAGTAAGTAACCTAGCGCAAGACCGGGAATTTCCATTTTAATTGAAAATAAGGCGCCAGTCATAAAGCAGTAACCTAAGCCGATGGTTAGTAGATTGAGTACTCCCATAGCGTTATGTAGCCAGCTTCGACCGAGTCCAAAGGCAATTTGTTTGTTTGTCTCCACATACATCATGATGGGAAATGCTGCGGTCATTATGTGGAAGTAGGGTGTAACTTCGGCAATGATTTCAGGCTTTTGTCCTAAAAGCCCCAGGAGGTCTCCTGCAAAATACATAGCAGCACTGCCGGGTATTGAAAGAAGGAGTGCTAAGACTTTCCCTGCTTTTGCGACTTTGCTAATTTCCTGGATAGCATTTGCTTTTACTGAAGCTTCTTCTTCGGTGAGCGCGCGTTTTTTTTCTGTTTTATTGATTTCATCAATAGCCGCTTTTTCTCCAGAGATAAGGATCATCATGCAAAATAGGGTGACTTGCAGGGTGACGTAAACCCAGGTTTGCGTTGTGTTGATGACACCGCCTGCTGCGACGGAGTATTCATCAGCGTCTGGCAAGTCTGATATGACCATTCCGCCAATGACCATATTTGCAGTAAATAAGAGGTTGTTGATGGACATGGGCGTGGCTTTTAGGCATGCAGACCCCAGAGTAACGGGTTTATTTTCTATCTGCGCCTCTAGATCGTCAGAGGGTGGTGTGTCTTCAAGTAAGCCGGTTTGTTTATCGCCTGATGCCATGGTTTTTTCCTTTATGGGTGAGTTTTGACAGGAGTATAGGGTTGCCAAGCTTAAGGAAATCTTAAGTGCTGAGCTCTGGTTACACAGATTGATAGATATAGACATCTTTGAGAACGACGCTATAATGACTGTGAGATTTTAACTATCAATGTGTTAGGGTGGAAAATTTAACCACAAATGATTGTTGACAAGATGCTCAAGTACGTATAGTATATACAGTTACTTATAAAGCAATGTGCAACTGAGAACAACTTACATGTCATTTAAATGCGTACGACATAACCGAATGCGAATTCTGAGCCTGGGCACTCTTGTCCTGCTTGAAATTTCCGGTTAGTTAGTTGTCGCATTATCCTTTTAAACCAAAATTTCAACTAGAGTGTCCGGGCTGATTCGACGCCATTTCACTGTTTAATATAATGCAAAAAATTACAAGTTCGAGGAGTTAAGTTAATGTTGTCAGGTCAAGATCAAGAACAAAAAAAAGGCATTGAATCTAAAGAAACGGATCCATTGGTAACGCAAGCAGATAGTGCGGATGCTGAGGTAAAGTTTGCCTATCAAAAAGCTAGCCAGATTCATGCTGCCATAAATAATTCATTAGAGACTAAAGATAAAACTAATGAGCAGGTAGAAGCGCTTAACAATCTTCAAGCCTTGTTGCTTTACTACAACAGACTTTACATGTCTACATGGGGGCTTACAAAAGCAACCACCTATGTGTATGATTGGCATAAAAACGAATTAGAGAAGATTCAGAAAGCACTTAAACTAGTTCTCACTAATAACCACTTGGCAGAGATTAAGCTTGCCCCAACATTTTCAAAGCGTTTTTTCACAACGTGGATTGACCCTGATCTTAGCTGGATAAGCTGGTGTCCTGAGATTGCGATTCCAGAGTTTGCCTTCTTAACGGGTAAGTCAAATTATACGCCCGTCGCATTTCTAAAAGGTGCGCTTTATTATTCATTAGTCGGACTCTCCTTGCTTTTGTCAGCACTTCCACGCATTTTAGTTTCGTTGCCAGTTTTTGTGATTCGCCAGATCGCAAAGCTTGTGGTGACAGTTGCGCAAGCCGTTCTCGGGGTGGTTCCGTTTACGTTTCCTTACATCGTATTCAAACATTTTTACCCTTCGCAAGGCGAGTTCACGAATGATATCTACAGAGCGCTAAGAGATGTGTATAAGCCATGGGATAGGGTGCTTGCACTTACTGAATCTGATCATGTAGATTTCAAGAAGCTTGATGAGTGCATTAAGGCTTATGCGCAAATGCTAAAACCGTCGACTGACGGAGAACTTTTTGCGGTACACGACCTTAAGTTACAGGCCATATACCAACTCAAAGCACTTATCGGTCAAGATGATGGTTCTTCAAACGACGATGTATTAAGTGCTATCAGCAGCTTTATGAAAACAGGTGAAGTCGCAGTTGCTGCGGATCCGCGTATCAAGCAGGTAGTTGAAAATTATCGTGTTGCTGAGCAAGCCAAGAAAAATCAGTTGCGTGAAGGCTTTTCTGATATTACGAAATACTATCAACACAAACTTTTTCATGATGTGCGTGTCAAGTTGGATTTTGGTAATAGCAAAAAAGTGTCTGATGAAAAGGCAGAAGAAAAAGCAGAAGCCCCCAATGATTTTCAGCTTGTTGCTTATAAAAGCGCGTTGGGGGTTTGGCAGTATAGAACAATTTCGGAATATGGCGTTGTCTCCAAGCCGCAATTTATAAGCTTACTAGACGGCGGTGCTGACTTCATCGCTGCTTTGCAAGATGACAACGATGATCTAACGGCTGTCCATAAAGCGGTCCGCGCTAAAATCAATTTAGAAGCTGAAGATCCTAAAAAAGAACTTTCTGTTTTTATGATTGATAAAAAGTGGATGTTTAATGTTGCAGGCGAAGAGTCTAAGACCGTTTCAAGCTTAACTGGCGGAGCTGCGCTTATTCCATGGCTCAAGAAAGGTAAGGAAGGAAAGTTATCACCTTCACAAATTGCGACACTAGAGCGTAATATCAGGCAGGTTGTTTTGAGCAACCAGGAATCGACGTGGGATTACGCAAGAAGTTATGCGCGTTACTTATGGAGTGAAGATCACTATCAAGGTAAAACGGTTCGTGGAAGTTTGCCGTTGGTTAAAAGCGAGTGGGAAAAAGATAATCTTAATTTTGTTCAGCTTTTAGATACGCTTGCACACATGGACACTGATGGTCGTTACATTGATCAAATTGCTCAGATCATTCGTGCACCAGGTGAGTTTGATAAAGCAAGGCAGGCCTTGCTTTCCAAAACATTAGACAGCATTTTTCTTGATATGCAGGTCAAGCGTTACGCTCAACTTTCAGCAACTGACCAAGTGTTTTTCGCTAAGCTCAATAAACGTTACGCTGCTGAATTTGAGGAAAAAGCGGATGTGTCTAAGATTAATCTTGAATTTCTAAAGCTAGCTAATCAAAAAGCGACGACTGAAGGTGATAGAGAGGCTAGAAAGATCGCTAAGGAATTAGCGTTAGCATTATTTGGCGATTCAAATGAAAAAAACCTCACAAGGAAGAAGTTCATTCACAGCTGCCTTGCTGAGCGTGATAGGGTGCATAAGCAAAAAGCAGGCATTCAAGCTGAGTTGAAACGTTATAAAGTCGCGGAGCATCATCTTTTAGAGCAATTAGGTCTTGCGCGCCACATTAAGTCTAATAAGAAAGTTGATACAACCTTCTTTGGCCACGAAGTTAAATATACCTTTGATGAAGTTGGTAAGGTTTATGTCTCTGAAGATAAGCAGGAGACGCGTAGCTGGAAAATCTCACTTGCAATCCTAGGATTGTTCGTGGGTATCATTGTGGGCCTTGGTGAGGGTGTTGTTGCTGCCTTCGCGATGATGACAGTGATGATGTTAATCGTGCCTATTATTTTTGTCGGCGGCGCATTGTGTAATTATTTCCTTATGAAAGGGGATACTTACTCGGTATTGCTCGATTGGTTTACTAAAGTTGAAGTGCCAGACGTTAAAAAAATATGGGTAGATGAAAAGGGCAATCAAGTGGGTTGGTTAGCCTACTTTATGTCATGCTTTTACATTGGAACGGTTGTTACAAAAGAAATAACAAACTCCTCAAACAAGCGCCTTGTTAGAAAGCTATGGGTTGATAGAGACGGGAACGAAGTGGGTGCCTTAGCCTATGTAATGAGTTTTTTCGGTCTTGCAGCCTTTGGTACGGGTATTGTTTACGGTTGCTTATCAGCAAGTTCTGTTCTTGGTTTGTTTGGCCTTTCTATTGGAGGCTTGCTTACCATGATGGGTGGTGGGAGTGCGGGTACTGCGCTCTTGATTTTTGCTGGCGTGTTTCTCCCGGCTGTCTCAACCGCGATTGCTATCACGAGTATTTATTTTATCGTGATTGCAAACTTCTTTAAGTTAGGTGGGATACCCAAGGCTTGGGCTGCGCTTCATAAAGCGTTTGGTAATGACGAGCTCGGTAAAAGCTTTGGTGAGTCTACGTTGAATCATCCTCTTGGGTTCTTCACGTGGGAGCGCATTACGTATTTCTTTGTTTCTATCATTGCTGAGATACCGCGTTTGGCGCTTGCTTTAGCATTGTCCGCAATTGTCATTCTTGTCGGGTTTATTTTGTTTAAAGGTAATTCGACAGCGTTGTTAAATGCGTTTGGTATTGGAGCCGGCGCATCAGAAGCGGCGGGCTTTGCCTTTGCGGGTATGAATACAGCGTCAAACGTTGTTTTTGCGTTTAAGAAAATTTTAGCGATGATTGATCTTGTGTGGAAAAAATCTTTTATTCAACCGTTGGCTAACTTGCTTATTAGTGTTCTCACCATCTGGTGCACTAATGCATTTCAGCAACGTTTATTTGGCGTGGTCGATGCGTATGTGAATTCAGGGCATCTTGCGAAAAAGAATATTGAAAGCGAGCCTGCGTTGGCGTTGCTAAAGATTGTAATTGGCCTTCCTTTGAAGTTAGCTATTGGTGCGCTTGCATTTTTGGTGTCGTTTATGACTCAGAAAACGGCAGTCATGCTCATTTCAGACGTTAACAAGGCGGTTGACAGCTTGGTTTCTACTGTGTGGCTTGGTGTAAAGCTTGTTATCATGCAGCCAGTGTTCAAATTGTTAGGGGCGCTCTTAAGTGCTTTATATTGGATATCCTCATTTGGCCAGAAAAATCGTTTTAACGAAAGTTTTAAAGCCGTTGATGATGTTCTCGGTATCAATCAGAAAGAGAAGCTTGAGGTTGATGCATTAACTGAGTTGCCAAATCAAATTCAAAGCAGGTCTGAATCTACGATTGGGGTTAAGTGGGTAGCTATCACGGTTGGCACCTTGTTTAACAGTACAGGTCAGGCATTCTTGATGGGGGGCAGCATTCCGGAGATACCAAACTTTATGAATACGACGTTGGGAATGACGACGATGCCAAATAATATGGTGTTGTCTATGGCTATTTACCCAGGCATGTGGGTGTTCTCCTTTGGTCCGAATTACATTGCTTACAATGGTGTAATTGAGGGGCAGAAGATCGGCGCTGTTGATGGTGCATACTTCACAGTGAAGCTTGCAAAAGATCAAGATGGCGAATTGAGGTATAGCGCTATTTTAAGTGATGGCACTGAGCTAGACTCACGTTCTATAAGTGAATTAGGTAAGGAAGCTTCTGATAAAATTACATTGGCATATGAAGATGGTGTTGTGACTGACGAGGTGAGGGATTTAGTTGTCAATGCAGCGGCCAAACAGGCGGAAGATCACCATAATCGCAAATTAACTGCGCCTATAGCGGTTGGAGCATTGTTTGCAACAATGGAGGAAAGCGCTAAGAAAGATGTAGTGATTCGCGATGAATCTCATGCCGTTTTTCCAGCGCTAAGAGCGGCGTGTTAGCTAATTAGCGAATGATATCGATGGAGAGTGCGTGAATGTCGCTTTCCATCATATCGCCTAATGCTTGATACACTTTGCGATGGCAGCTTACAAGGGATTCGCCCTCAAAGGCGCTTGAAGCAATACGGACTGTAAAGTGTCCGCCACCTGCGAGTGCGCCGGCATGGCCTACGTGTTGTTGGCTATCATCAACTAATTCTAGCGATGTAGGGCTAAGCGCTGCGGTTAATAATTCTTTCATTTGATTCATGCGTGGTTGTGACATTTGTTACTCCTGTGTCATGTGACGTGATACGTACATTGCGAAAATTAAAGAAGCGATGAGTAAAACACCCATAGCGCCAAACATTTTAAAATACACCCAGACTTTTTGACTGTAGTGATAAACAATATAAAGGTTTAAGCAGCCAAACCAGATGAAGAAAAGTCCCCAGGCATAGTTGGCACGTTTAAGAATCGGTGCCGGCACGTTGATTTTATCGGCAAGCATGTATTCCATGACACACTTTGGTGTGAAGAGATGGCTACCTAATAGTATTACTGCAAATAGCCAGTAGAGTATGGTGACCTTCCATTGGATAAAGAGTGGGTTGTGAAAGATGAGGGTGGCAGCGCCAAAGATAAAGATTAACACCATTGTGATGAGCTGTGTGTTATCAAACGTGCCGTTGAAGTATCGGTACGCCAATACTTGTATGGGGGTGGCAATGATCAAGCCAGCTGTCGCGGTATAAATATCGCCAAAGAGATAGCCGATAAAAAAGACGACGACGGGGAAAAGATCATATAAAGTCTTGTTTGATTTCATTGGGTCAGCCTTATTTGAGGTTAATTAACAATCAGTTATATCTGTGTTTAATCGTTTATGCTAAAGCCTCATTGTTAATTTTGCAACAGTATAAGTGTTTTGCTTGCTAGCGAATCAGGTTTGCGATAAAGTGGCGCCACTTTTGGCCATTTATTGGAATATAATGATTTTTGAAGACTAGACCTGAAGTTGAATCAAGTGCTTACAGAGTAATTTGAGGCAAATTTCAGGTGAGAAATAGAGGAATTAAACCATGCTGAACGCAAAGAATATGCGTCGTTATGACGATAAGCAAGAACACACACCAACCGCTGAAACTCAAGATCACTTCGTTGAAAAACATTTAAAATTTGCAGGCACGCATATTACGCTCGATTTCTGGGGTGCTAGTCAGTTAGATGATATGGAGCTGATGGAAACCGCGATGCGAAAATCTGTTATTGCAGCTCACGCGACCTTATTGCATATCCATTTACATCGCTTCACACCCAGCGGTGGCTTGTCTGGCGTTGCGGTATTAGCAGAGTCCCATATCAGTGTGCACACTTGGCCGGAGCGTGATTTTGCTGCGTTTGATATTTTCATGTGCGGTGATGCTGATCCAATGAAAGCAGCGCGCGTATTGAAAGAAGCGTTTAAGCCTAACTCTGTCACGATCAATGAAATGTTTAGAGGTCGTGTTGAGGAAACGTTATGAAAACCTTTGTCGAAACGTTGCATGCAGGTTACGGACAGCAGTTTGATGTTGATAAAGTCCTATTCGAAGAAAAAACAGACCACTTTCATTTAATCATTTTCGAAAATCCAATGTTTGGGCGCGTAATGGCGTTAGATGGCATTATCCAAACAACCCAGAAAGATGAATTCATTTATCATGAAATGCTAACCCACGTTCCACTGTTTTCTCACCCTAACCCTAAGCGCGTGTGTGTGATCGGCGGTGGTGACGGCGGCATGTTGCGTGAAGTGTTAAAACATAAATCCGTTGAGAAAGTCACTCTGGTTGAAATCGACGGAAAAGTGATAGAAATGTGCCGAGAGTTTTTCCCGGATCATTCTCAAGGTGCGTTTGATGATGCGCGTACTGAGATTGTTATTCAAGATGGTTTTGAATATTTAAAGTCAGCTGAAAATAGCTTCGACGTGATTATATCAGACAGTACCGATCCTATTGGCCCCGCTGAAGTCCTATTTACTGAAACATTCTATGGCTTATGCAATAAAGCATTAAAACCTGGTGGTGTGTTAGTGGCGCAAAATGGCGTAAGTTATTTTCAGCGGGACGAGATGAAAAACAGCGCTCGTGATATGAGGCCTCATTTTGATGTTGTCACCTTTTACGGAGCAGCCGTACCGACTTATATCGGTGGAAATATGGTGTTTGGTTGGGCGAGCAATACTGCTGACATGTGCAAGCAGTCAGTGGATTCGATTGCGAAAAAGGTTACATCCTCCGGCATTAAAACCCAATACTACACCCCTGAAATTCACATGGCAGCATTTGCTTTACCACAATACGTAGTGGATGCGATCAATGAATAAAACGAATGTCGTTGAATTACATCCGAGTGCAAAACGGACTGAAAAAAAACGGGATAAAAACAAAGCGACGCAGCGGGCAGGGCATGTGTCTCGATCTATTGAAGCTTATAATATCGCTAAATGGAGTGATGGTTTTTTTTCGATTAATGAAAAAGGCAAATTAGTCGTAAAGTTTGCTGAGGGCGTGAGTGTACCGTTGAGTAATATAGCAGCGCAGGTTGCACTTCATGATGTAACCTTGCCTGTGGTCTTGCGTTTTTCTCACATTATATTTAGCCGTGTTGAGAAAATATTCTCAGCTTTTACCGAGGCGATGTATCGCTATAATTATCAAGGTGATTATACTTTGGTTTACCCCATTAAAGTAAACCAGCAACGATCAGTTGTTGAATCTGTCATGAAAGCGCATTTAAAAAACGCTGAACATGTGGGGTTAGAGGTGGGCACTAAAGCTGAGCTTATGATCGCTCTGAGCGTTGCACCTAAAGGGTCACGCATTGTGTGTAACGGTTACAAAGATCTGCAGTATATTCAGATGGCAATCATGGGGCAGCAGTTGGGCCATAGCGTGTATATTGTCATTGAAAAGCCCTCAGAAGCAGCGTTGTTGTTACAGACGGGGAAAGATATTCCAGGTGCCTTGCCGTTGATAGGTGTGAGAGCGCAGTTAAGTATACAAGCGAAAAGTGCGTGGTGTATGACAAGTGGAGAGAAAGCTAAGTTTGGATTGAATGCCACACAGTTATTAGATGTTGTGTCAGTCTTGAAGTCAGCAGACGCCTTACACTATCTCCAATTGCTTCATGTGCATATTGGTTCACAGTTGGTGAACATTGAAGATATTGGGTCAGGTCTTTTTGAGTGCTGCAGATTTTTTGCGGAACTTTTAAGTTTAGGCGCTGCAATTGATACGATTGATTTTGGCGGCGGGCTTGCTATTGATTACGAAGGGACGCAATCAGATTCCACATATTCAATGAATTATAATCTGCAAGAATACGCAGGCATGATCATTAAAACGCTTGCAGGTTTTTGTCAGTACCGATCATTGCCTATGCCAAATGTTTTCACTGAATCTGGCAGAGCGCAAGTCGCGCATCATGCCGTGTTATTAACAAATGTTGTTGATGTTGAAGAGGATTCACCGCGCCCCATTAAGGCGCCTCGCGCTGAAGTGCCTGAATTGTTGCATGAGCTGTGGAAGATTTATAAAAGCGTACCGCTAATCAGTGATGTAGCCTATGTGAGCAATACTTTAAATGCCTTGCAAGAGTGTTTGCAATCCGTTGTTGCGCAATACAATGCTGAGCATATTTCATTAGCAGAGCGTGCTTATGCAGAGGATCTCATTCGTGCAATTTGTCAGATGTTGTATCAAGGCTTCAAGCCGATGAGCAGTGAAGATATTGATGTGGTAGAAAAATTACATCAAAAGTTAGCTAAGCAATGCCATGTTAATTTTTCGTTGTTTCAGTCTTTGCCTGATGCGTGGGGGATTGATCAGGTTTTCCCTGTGATGCCTTTGGCGGGATTGGATCAACCTTTAACGCAGCGTGTCGTTGTTTCGGATATGACGTGTGATTCAGAGGGCAGTATGGCATCGTATGTTGCTGATGGACGAATTCGTAAAACCTTATCATTACCTGCTTGGTCAGCCCATCAACCAAAATTGTTAGCGTTCTTTTTAGTCGGTGCTTATCAAGATATCTTAGGGAGCGATCATAATTTGTTGGGTGAAACAGCGGTAGTCGATGTCTCGCTTAATGATATGGGTGAGGTTGTTATTGGCCTAGACAAGAAAGGCGATTGTATTTCCGATGTATTGCTGGGTGTGGATTATCCGCATGAAGGGGTTACAGAAAACATTGCAAACAAGTTGGCGCAAACCGATTTGTCCGAACGTGCTCAAGAGATTCTAAAAATTCAACTTCAGCAAAGTTTGTATGGCAATACATACTTGCAAGGTGTTTAGTGATGTGGCGTTTTCCGGGCGAGTTTGAACAACATAGCGCAACGTGGATGGCTTGGCCGTGCCGGAAATCCATTTGGCCCGATATCTCGGCAGCGCGTAAGGCCTATGCTAATATCTTGAATGTAATATCAGAGGGTGAGCGCGTTAATTTACTGGTTCTGCCCGAGCATTTGGCGCAAGCTAAAAAACAATGTTCACAGTTGAATGTCGAATTTATGGCGGCTCAAATTGATGATTCCTGGGCGCGGGATACACTACCTATTTTTATCACTAAAGAAAATGAATTAGGCGCGGTCAATTGGGATTTTAATGCTTGGGGTGAGAAGTTTTCTCCTCATGATAGGGATGCAGTCTTGGGTTCGTTTGTGATGAGGCAGCTGAATGTTCAAAATGCTTTTGAGCCCGGCTGTGTTTTAGAGGGCGGTGCGATCCACTCTAATGGCGACGGACTTTTGCTTGCGACTAAGCAGGCTGTTTTAAACGTTAACCGTAATTCTGGTATGACACAGGAAAAAATGCAGGCCCACCTTGAAAAGTATTTAGGTGCACATAATGTGGTTTGGTTGGAGTCTGGTATGGTTGAAGATCTTGACACCGACGGGCATGTAGATATGATCGCCTGTTTCTCCAGTGCCAACACCGTATTGATGCAGTCATTTAACGAAGATAACCTCAATTATAAAAATTATATGGATAACAAGGCTGTGATTGAAGATGTGGCGCAAGTGATTGCAATCGATCAGCCTGATACAATTAAATGTGATGGTGTTCCTATGGCGCTCTCGTATGTTAATAGTTACATTGCAAACCATGCTGTGATCATTCCGTCTTTTAATCAAAAAAGGTCTGATAGCGCGGGCTATGCGAAATACGAAGAAGCTTTTCCAGAGCATGACATAATTCAAATAGATGCGCTTGATATTTTCGCAGGTGGCGGCGGGATACATTGCATCACGATGCAGCAGCCGGAGGTTGTTGCATGAAAGTGTCAGTAGCCGCAGTACAGTTTGCGATGCTTGACGATGAGCGCGCTAATATTGAAAAAGCGAAAGCGTTGGTAAGAGATGCGGCGGCCCGTGGCGCGAATATCATATTATTACCTGAGTTGTTTTCTACGCCGTATTTTTGCAAAGTTAAAAAAGAAGAATATTTTTTATTAGCAAGGCCTCTAGACGAGAATTCTTTGCTTGATGAATTTGCAGCATTAGCGTCTGAGTTAGGTGTTGTATTACCGGTGAGTTTTTTTGAACAAGCAGGTGAAAAATACTATAACTCACTCGTTGTGTTTGACGCCGATGGCGCCTCTCTTGGGCTATACCGTAAGTGTCATATTCCGCAAGGTCCGGGCTATGAAGAAAGCTTTTATTTTGAAAAAGGCAATTTAGGGTTTAAGGTTTTTCAGACACGCTTTGGTGTGATTGGTTGCGGTATTTGTTGGGATCAATGGTTTCCAGAGGCGGCAAGGGCGATGGTGTTGCAAGGTGCTCAAATGCTTTTTTATCCTACTGCCATAGGATCTGAGCCCAAGCGCCCGGAGTATTCAAGCGCTGAGCATTGGCAGCGTGTCATGCAAGGGCACGCAGCAGCAAATATGGTGCCTGTGATTGCAGCGAACCGTGTCGGCGTTGAGGCGGATGATGACGTCACATTAACTTTTTACGGTTCGTCTTTTATTACCGATAATCGTGGTGAAATTCTGTCAAAGACTGGTCTTAATAATGAGAACATTATTATCAATAGTGTTGATGTTAATATCATAGATGAAGAGAAAGAATGGTGGGGGTTGTTTAGAGATCGCCGAGTTGATATATATTAGCTGCGTTGATCTTTTCGGCTCTGAGTGTTAACGTTGTCTCAATAATAAAAGTGAGGCAATTATTTTTTTTGAATCCAAAGTGGTCAGCAAAAAGCGAAAATCACTCTCTATCTCAGAACCACAGTTTGGCTTAGACAGCTGGGCGGCTATGTCTGATGATGAATCTGCTTTGCCTGTGGAAAAGAAATCACGTCAAAATCCTGAGTTCCCCGACCTGAAAGGGCAGGATGCATTTGACTTTGTTGTGGGGAGATTCTCTTCTACAATATTCTTTAAAGCTTTTGATGCTTTAGTTGATGTGGCGTCTAGCGCTCGTTTCTATGAATCCGCGTCAGCTGGTTCAGTTTTACATATTTATTTTAAGCTTTTACGTGCTCGCATCGATGGCGATTTTCAGAATTATATCGAGAGTGGGTCGAACAAACTGTACCGAAAACAAATCAGTATACATAAGCGATCCTTATTTTCATCTGTTGATCATCTGGTAATCCCCCCGGAAATTAGTTGTTCTTAAAAGTAGAATTTTCTCTTAAAATACACTGAGGAGATTCGATACATGAAGAAGTCAAAATACACAGACGGCCAAATTATGGCCATATTGAATGAAGCAGAAGCGGGCACCCCGGTTCCCGAGCTTTGCAGGCAGCATGGCATGAGCAGCGCTAGTTTTTACAAGTGGCGTGCTAAATACGGCGGCATGGACGCATCCATGATGTCTCGCCTAAAGGAGCTTGAGGAAGAAAACCGCCGGCTAAAAAAAATGTATGCCGAGGAGCGGCTCAAAGCCGAGATAGTTCAGGAAGCTCTACAAAAAAAGTGGTGAAGCCATCCCGGCGACGAGAGATGGCAAAGGACTGTGTGCAAGAGCGCCAGGTGAGCATACGCCTGGCTTGCCGGGCGTTTAGCATTAGCGAAACATGTTATCGATACACGCCCTTATTATCAAATGAGAATGGCGTTATTGCTGATTGGCTAATTCGTTTAACCAGCACATGGCGAAACTGGGGTTTTGGATTATGCTTTCTTTATTTGCGCAATGTTAAGGGATTTAAATGGAACCACAAACGTGTTTATCGAATTTATCGAGAGCTCGAGCTAAATCTTAGAATAAAGCCTAAAAAGCGACTGGTGCGTGTAAAACCTGAGGCGTTATGCGTGCCGACAGCCAAAAATCAAGCTTGGTCAATGGACTTTATGCATGATCAGTTAGGCGACCAAAGATCCTACCGCTTGTTTAATGTCATTGATGATTTTAACCGAGAAGCGCTTGGCATTGAAGTTGATTTATCACTGCCAGCGGCTAGGGTAATACGAGCGCTAAATCAAATTATTGAATGGCGAGGCAAGCCTAAAAGCATACGTTGTGATAATGGTCCTGAATACATTAGTGGTCAATTAATGGCGTGGGCTGAAAACTTGGGAATAAAACTTTGTTACATTCAACCAGGAAACCCACAGCAAAATGCATACGTTGAAAGGTTTAATAGGACGGTGCGCTACGATTGGCTCAACGAAGATATCTTTACAAGCATTAAGGAGGTACAGGAAAAAGCAACGAAATGGTTATGGCATTATAATAACGAACGGCCTAATATGGCGCTTGGAGGTATAACGCCGAAACAAAGACTGCTTGAAGCAGCTTAATGGGTTCTACTTATCTAGAGCATTAATAATGGGGGGATTACC